>CAZISK010000022.1:0-20785 GCA_964541355.1 uncultured Candidatus Obscuribacterales bacterium | reverse complement strand
GTCGTGGAACACAGACGATCCTACTCTGTTTTTACACCATCGTTTGTGGTGCATAGCGCCTTGTCGAAGCCCACACAGCCAAGGTTTCAGGAGTTACTCCTAGGTATGCTGCTGCTTCACGACGGGTGAGAAGATCTGATTGAAATCTCGATACGATTGCAGGAATTTCGGTTGATTTAACAACCTCAAGGTTTCTTTCGTTTGACATTGTGTTCTCCTTATGGAGCACCATATTCGGTGCGCGAAGAAAGCGCTCAGGAAATGTCGAAGCCTGATCGCGTAAGTTGAAGAAGCAAAGAAATTTGCATGAACAACCAGAAATGTTCGTCAATTCTGGTCAAACAAAAAGCCCGAGGCGCCTGATTCTTCAGCTTGCCTCGGGTTAAATTGGTGCGTCGAGCACCATGTATTTATCGTACCGCCGCTTTCGAAAATCGGACCATAGGGAAAACCCTGAGTTCGCTATTCCACAGAACTGCTTTCGGCAGGAACAGCGACCGCAGAGTCCTTTCGGTCTCGCTGTATAAATGCCTCCAGTTTTGTACGAATCTCCATTGGAAGATAGAAGGAGGTTACGCGATCTATTGCAAGACTGAGTTCGGCGAGCGTCGCCGGAAGTAAAGACGGCTCGTTACAAACAGCTTCAATAGCAGGAACGGAAAAGTTCGGAGTGTTCAAAAGTGCACGTTTGTCTTTGACGATTGCAGTCCACAAATTGCATATGAATTGAACGACAGGCTGTGAAATGAAATCCTCAAAACCGGATTGGTTTAGCCAGAGCGCTACATATACGGTCACTAGAGCTGCCGTGTCGGGCGCCAAATTCCCGCCGCATGTTCGACACACCGCTATGCTCGATGCTACTTGAAAGAACAGGTCGTCACCATTGTCTATTGTCGTGGTCTCGTCGAGCAAGAGATCAATGAAGGCGCGCGATTTGGAATCGGAAGGGACTTGTTGCCGCAATTTTTCGAGGAATTCGATCATCGCATCTTCTCGGTCGTCGCAATACGCGCAAATTGAAAATGCCGTCGTAACAAACCTAAAGCCATCAAAAAACTCCGCGGAGTCCCATTGATTCGGAGCTACCGGCTCTACTGGAGCTTTAGCATTTAAAATTACTTCGAGCGATTCTTCGCGTGGCTGTCTGTTCAAAATACTTGTGAGATGTAGAAATCGAGGTAGTTCTTTGATAAGTGCGTCTACGTCGTGCGACGCGCTGGCTGCCCCGATTACGGCGCGCGAAAGAGTGCCTTCCAGGAAGGTGTATTCGACTCCGTTTAATCGAGAACGAAGTTCTGCCGCAATTCCCGCCTCAACCCCAGCTTCCGACTCAAGCTCTGCAAGCTGATACCACACGACGTGCGATGGTGGAATCGGACGCTCATTGAAGTATTCATCTGGATTTGGATTGCTGCATAAACCAGGCTTCATTTCGAAGTTTGTCTTGGGCGAGACAGAAAGTTCCTGACGCATCCATGCAATCACGTGTGGAATTATGCTCAGACAATACTTTGCCTGAAGTCCTGCCTCGCTTTTTACGCTATCGGATTGCTTGAGTGCTTGGACCAAATAGGCAAGGGCAGTCTTGATGTTGCCTTCGAGAAATTCCGAAACTGCACAATCCGCTAGGAGAGTTGCCGCGAATGGAATGTAGGAACCGCCCGCCTTCTGCGCAGCAAGTGAACCATCATAAAAAAGTGAGCGAGCCTTCTGCAAGTCCTTTAGCTCGACAGCGCTACGGGCTGCATCTAGGGTCGAATACAGCTCGTCTACCTCATCACCGAATGCGGTACCACTTTTGATTCGTTCATAGATCGTCAAGCATTGTGCATAATCGGCTTTGCGATAGAGCAATGTCTGGAGCCGTCGCAGTAGATGGTAGTTTCCTGGATACACCTGAAGTGCGCCTTCCAGTAGAACTGCGGCTTGATCCGAGTCATCCGCGTATTCATCCAGCATCACCACTTGAGCGCATAAGCAAAAGATCGCAATTTCAAGTTGTTGCCATTTCGAAGCTAGTGCGACCATATTTGCATACAGCGTGGCGGCTTGCTTGCCATCTAGTGTCGAAGTCTTGCTCTCGTTAAGCCAGGCGTTGTCGATCATTAGTCTTGTGCCATCCAAGTGGTCGACACCCTTCAAGAACGAGTTACGCAAATCGTCCGTCATTCCGTCGAGAATTTCGAATAGCTGGTGCAATTCGTCCACCGTCCTCGTGGAAGTTGCCTGTATGCCGAAGAGCAGTTGATCCAACTTCATGTCTTCCGTCTGAAAGAGGCTGTTCGGATCAATTCCGCGCTCTAAAAGCTGTTCGAGCAATTTGTCGAATCCCTTCAACGCATCCATCCAGAGGTGCGGGCTCAACTTAGTCTCTCGGTACATCAACGTCATCGTAATGCCCGTAAAAGTGAGAATGGGCCCGAGTTCGGGCTGATCCAATTGCCGACACTCAGCCAGCATCCGTGTGAAGATATTCGGCAAGTTCTCGCTACTGATTGATACTGCAACTAGGCATTGGGCAATCCTAAGCATTGCAGAAATTGATTTGTCCTTCGGAAATAGCAGGTCGGTATCCTTAGTTATGAAGGATGGAAAGCTGGACACCTCTGTCGCCAACATTGAGAAAGTCGCTCTATCAGTAGCGTTTGCGATCATTAGTTGTGAGAAAAAAGTCAATCCTAGAGGATCCTGATCGATATATGCATTCAGGAGTAATTGAGAAAGGTGTTCAGCGGGAAAAGGCCGCCGCTGGATCAAATCGTAAATGACGCTCTTCCTCACAGCGGACTGTTCGTCCGGCGACAGATTTTCTTGCGCCGCATTGCTAACTAAAGGCGAAATAGCAAATCGGTCTTCGCCGCGGTTTTCTATCCAAGGACCGAGGAGATAATTGAAAGCATCGCGCGGATGTTGAACAGTGGGTTGCGCATTTGCGATTGACATGGCTAATTTTCGGTCGAAGCCAGACATGACGAGCGAAAGCCGATATAGAAGCGCTCGAATATGATCGGGCAGTTCCGTGATCAGGCGCCGCAATGTAGCATCTCGTTGTTTTCGCGTTTCTGCCCCACCTCCTGGCACGATCACTTCCGTAAACATTTCCGACTGAGGCCAATTCCGTGATCTTAAGCCGAGGATGCACGCGTTGACGAGCTGAGGATGTCCCATCCCGCAAAACACATGGATTACCCTCGCCCACATTTCGGGATCCCCTCCCTGTGCTGTGACCAGGTCGGCGACGTCCTCTTCATTCAGGTAAGGCACCGATTGAACGTCTATGTTGGATGAACCAAATTGTGCGATAAGTTCTGGAGAAGGTTCGTAATAGCTGGTTATCACAACTGTGGAGTTATTGAGCCGCGATTCAAACACAAACTGAGCTAAGTTGAAAATTGTGTTCGCCGATTGCTCGCTCGGAAAGTCGTCCAATATTACTCCACGAACTTTACCCTCGCTCAGCTGTCGCGCGGCGAAGAAAAGACGAACGCGAACATCTTCCGGTTTACAGTCGCGCAAATCAACCAACAGCCATTCTTCTGGTCGGTTTTTGTTTTTAGCAATCTGGAGCGCCAACGTTGTTTTACCAAGACCGTTACTACCATGTAACCAGAGCAAACCGGTATGCGCAGCAGCCGCTGATAGGTCAGAGACGAGTGTTTTCCGATCTGCTATCCGTGGTGGCAGATTGACTCGATCAACGGAAGCGATGGTAGAAGTACCTGGTAGAAGTGCAGATGAGGCACCAAATAAGGTGCCTGCCATCGCCATGTTTTGGACGGCCTGCATCGGCATCGACATGCTCGTTGCTTCACCAAAAGCTCGTAGAAGATCGACCCTATTTACTTGGCGTTCGGGCCTGAAAAGGATCGCTTCGATAACGGCGCCTAGCAGCTGAAACTCTGCGTTCTCGGCATCACGCGCCGGAACATTATGTTTCTCACCTAGCCGCACCAGAGCGTCTCTCACCGATTGCTTTACGATCGCAAGATCGCTCGATTGGGCGATCCACGAAATCGGTCGGATTATGCGGTTCCTGAGGTCGTCGTCGCTCGCAGAACTGATAAATGTTTTTATTTCGTCTTTGATGTTGATTGCCAGCAGCGCATCTCGTAGTGGTTTTAGATCGCTGTCGTCCCTAGCAGCTACACGCCAGTAGTCTAGACCGCACATCTTGTTTGGAAAGGGCAAGTGTTGCTCTTTGCCAAACTCCGCTGTTGTCAGAAGCGCAGAGTGAACGGTCTTGTCCGGGTTAGTTTTTTGAAGATCCCAGTGTGAATTGATAAGGCTAATGGCGCTATCTGAGCGCAACGTCATGCTGCCTGAAGCTTTATCATCTTTGATTTGAGTTTGCGATACCAACGACTCGCGTAGTACCGCATGGTCTTCTGCGACTTCCAGCAAGAGAATGTCGCTATCCCCTAAATTCAGCCAGGCGAGAACGCTTTGATATAGCTGATATATGTACCCGCCGATGGAGCGAACGGCTTGTCGTCCAATGGCCTCCGGTGATAATTTCAGCAGATCAGAATCAGCCATGCAATTCCAGCCCGAGTCAGTTCATTCCCAACGCTTTGAACGCAGCGGTTTTCGGATCGCCATAAAAGACAGGATCGACATATTCCATAATATCGCCGCTCACTTCCAAGAATTGGCGCTTGTTTTCGATCGGTATTAGGGCGCGCTTCACCCCGTTGTCTTTGGCTAGTTGTAACGGTTCGGTTAGCGATCGTACTTCCTTTATATTGCCCTGAATACTCATGTCTCCAAGGATGAGTGTTGCTGCCGTCACAGGTGCAGTTCTCAATGCTGAGAACGCAGCAACGAAAAATGCAACGCCGACTTCGGCCTCGACTCCGTTGTTTAATAGATCGATGGCTTCGACATGAAAATCTGAGTTGTCGATTTCGCGGCCCAAACCGAATTCAACTTTTTTTGATTGCAGGTATGCAAAAGCTCTGCTGACGGATTCCTTCATTGTTCCACGAACGCCACCCGCTATTTTGAGCTTGCCGGTGCCACCACTGATGGTGACTTCAAGTCTGTATAGACCAACGGTTCCGTCTGTACCAATAGCGCCGGTGTATACAGAACCCGGAGCCAGGGGATCGGCTGCGACGAGGTCTCTGCCTCCTTGCTCTGGTACGCCAACAAACTTGTCTTCGCCTGTCTGTTTATCACCGTAACTAAATGATGTCTGGTAATACTCGAAGGAACCCATCTTCTTTAGTTGCTCTTTAACTCGGCGTCTACCCTCGATAGCAAACTCAGTAAGTTCGGACAACTCTTCCTTGGACACTTCACCGTGCGGATAGATTATCTTCATCAGTCCTGACACAGTTTTACGAACGGCCTTCTGATCGCGGGAATTTAGATGGTTACCCAGCGTGAAGTGTATGTCGAGAACTTCGGTGAAGTTGTGCTTGCGCAAGGCTCGTAGTGCTTCAGCGAAATAGTCAACAACAAATCCGTAATGACTAGTGAACAGGTCTGGACGCATCTTCGGCACTTCCCAGCCAGGTAAGTAGTAATGCAAACGATCGATGAATGCCATATCGTCTCGGATAACATCGGGCATCGGTGCGAATAGATGTCCTTGCTGTACCATCACGTCGATTGGTTGATTCGTATTGCCGAACATTGCCAAGCTCGCATCGCCGGTGTCGGATTCCTTCCCTCTCTGAAACTGACCCGACTCACAATAGGTCTTCAATGTAGTAATCACTTCTTTGGGCATCTTTTGGAGGTCTGCCACCTCGTCGAATGCGACCACATCCCAAATGCTCACCATGCCTTTTTGCTTACCAGTCATGTGTCCGAACATGTTAGCGACGGTGGTGGGTCCGGTTAAAAGGGCACCATAAGGGGACAGCTCTTGAACGGCGTAGCTTTTGCCTGTTCCTCTCGGTCCAAGTTCGACCAAATTGTAGTTTCGCTCGGTTAGCGGTATGAGCCGAGTGAGAAATAACATTTTGAGCCTACGGCTCATCAGGTCAGATTCGTACCCCATCGTTCTCAAAACAATGTCTATCCACTCATCCGAAGAGAATCGGCTGCGTAACTCACGGTATTCCTCAATATCGAAAGTGGCTATTTGAATAGGTTGTAGCCGCTTGATCCAAAATGGATTCTTGCCCTTTGTTTGCTCGTCGTATTCATGATAGACGTCCACTTGGCACCATACACCACCTGTAAGTAGCCGATCGAAGTCGCGGACATATTGAGGTGAGACGTGGACAAACTTGTGGTTAAAGTTCACGCATTCGGCCCAATAATCTGAATCAGCAAGCCTCACCTTGACCTTGTCTATGAATGTGTGCGTGGCGCCCTTTAGTTGTTCTACCTTTGATTGAGCCTTCATGAACTCGTCAGGCCGAATGTAGTTCTCGGCTAGCGAGTCATTTACAACCTTGAGGCCCATTTGGATGGCCATTTCGTCCGAAGAAGCACAATATTTGCCCAGCAAGAATTCAAGTACAAAAACTGGCACATTGGCGCCAACCTTGACCTTTCGCACGAGGTCCTTGCGAACGACTTTACCGTCAAAGGCTTGCGTAAGCTTGTTGTCTAGTGCGTCTTGAGTCATTTGGTCCAACATGGACTTCTCCTTTTCTAAATCGCAAGCTTCACGGGGATCTTTGATGATTTACTCAAAACGCGGTCCGTATCCGGATCGAGTATCACTATTTCAACTTCATCGATATCGTCTCGAAGGAGCTGAATTCCTATAGTGCAGGAGCCGGCGGGTTTGAGCTTTACACATTGTTTTTGCTTGTCATGCTCGGCATCCAGAACCATCCCGACATGACCGACATGTTGCCCGTTGCAGAGTAGTACTGGACGGACCAAAATATCTTCCGTCAAGAACAACGACGGCTGGGCCGATAGACCAAAGGTCACAATTCGATTGACAATTTGTTTCGGAACATTCGACAGTTTGAGCTCAACATCGGTGTTTTGCTCTCGCTTTGGTGCATGCATGCGAAGTGAGAGAACTGGAATCAGCAGTTCCTGCATACTCAACCCGCCGTGATAGTACGCAAGGTCGCCGCCGGACTTAAATACTGCGTTGTTCGTGGGAAACACAAAATCCAAATCGGAGTCATAACCAACTTGATTGGCCGAAATCCGAACCGTCGAGGCAGGTGTGGAGCCTCCGCGTCCTGCCCAACACCGTCTATGCAGCGTAACCTGGTGTCCTCCGGGTTTTTCAATCCTCTGGGACTCATCTCGGGGATGGATAAATAAGTGTCCGTGATCGGCAACAACAACAAATCTTGCAATGCCCAATACAGCAAGGCGTTTTATCGCGCGTGCCACATTGTTAATCGCGGTATCCATCACTTGCCTGGCCAAATAGGTATTGCCGCCTTCACCCATCGCGTCAATCTCAACAGAACGGACGATCACGAGAGGAGAACCTGCGACACGTTTTTGCAACTGCGCATTTGAATGGCTCAGGACGTTATCTAACTCAAGATCGATGACTTTCGGTACTCGGCCCTTCCAAAATTTCTTTCTGTCCATCAGTGTTGCTGTTACCGAACCATTGATGCTTGCGCCAATATCCTTGGCGTGTTCAACAACAGAAAACGATTGTTCAGCGCCGGGCATTAAAGCTGCCATTCCGATTTGAGTTATTGTCGGAACTGCTGCAACGGCAGGCTTCAAGTTAAGCTCTACTGCGCCTTCGAGTAGCCCACCGAGTTCTACAGCCATTTCATAACGGAGGGCATCAACCAATACCAAACAAACAGTCTCAGTCGGATTGTGCACTTCTTTTGCGTACACTTGAGTTTGATGGAGGACGCTTGGCACTGTCCATCCGGCCTGTTTTAAGGAGTTAACAAATCCGCGGGTCATTTTGTCGACGAGTTCTTCGTAGTCGCTTCGAATTCTATGAATAACAGTCTCCGACACGATCGGATTCGTCATTACTGCAAGGGTAGCTTCTAAGCGCCGATGCAGTAGATCTGCTCGATACCACCCATCTTTAGCAGTGTAACCATCTATCCAATGTTGAATCGACCTGCTCGAATCAGGAAGAAGTTTTTGAATCTGGGTAATGGCCAGTCCTAGTTCAGCACAGAGCTCGAACGCTTGCCATTGCTCCTGCCGTTGAATTTGATGGAGCGCCCAAAAACTAACGCGTCGTTGCGAAACAATTTCGAGAGCTTGATCAAACCGGCCCAGCGTGATGAGGTTGCCTACATGCTCAAGTAATACCTGCTCTTCAAATCGAAAAGTATCGATCGAGCCGAGATCCTCGGGTGAAATGTTGAGCGTTGTTAGGCTCATTTCGCGTTCGATCGAATCCGCTAGGATTGCGTATTCTTGAGGATGCCGTTCTCTCAATGACTTTGCGACGTCGAGCACCAACTGAACTTGCTTCGCCGATGGCCGAGGTATTAACTCGAGACTAGTCGGGGCGATTCCTCGTAGGTCGTTTCTGAACTCTGAGAGTAAAACATATCGAGCAGTTTGCCGCCGGACTTGTTGAAGAGAGTCCTCAGCGGAAACTTGCAAGCCGAGCCGTGATTGGATTAGCTGAATTAGTTCTTGATTAGCACCCTTTTCGATAATCTGCGGATCGCTCTTGTCGGTAGCTATCCACGTAGCCAACATCTTTGAGTTATTGCCCCGGGTGTCGGCGAAAATAATGTTTAGTAAGGGGCCCGAGCTGCCAATATCCGTACGCGCTTCTAGTACGGCTGCGACATCGCCGTAAGTGACTCTCGAATCCAGGATCTGATCGATTTGACCATCGCCGAAGCGTGACTTGAGTGCCTTTCGTGCCTCCCGCTTAAGCTGTGGCTGCCATCGTTCCCCAGCGAGTTCTAATTCCATCAACACTGCGCTGTCGTCGTCCGGAACTCGCCCTGGCAAATAAATGATAAGTGGCTCGGGGGTCTCACCGTTTACGAGCGGCTCAACGGTAAACTTAACTTCAAAGAATGAGTCTTTCGAAACGCAGAGATTGGTGTTCAGTTCCTGAAGTCTCACCGTGCCGATAGTGCCAGACTCGGGAAACTTGCCATTGCATAGTTCAATGACGAAGTCTACAAATTCGCTTGTCGGATCGTACCAAGTAACCACCCGATGTTTCTCAAGTTTCTGAATCAGCAGTTCAGAAATGTATTCGTGTAGAGCATTCAATTTCGTTTGCATTAAGACGCTCCCTTCTTCCGTCTAGCCGGCTTGGCTGTCGAGTACGGGGAAGAAGAACCCTCACTCACGGTTCGAAGAGCTGCTTCTATCGCTGCGTTTTTATGTGCATCGAGAATTGAAGTTCGTAGCGTTGCTAAACTTTCGCCGCGCAGCTCTTGCGGACGCAGGCGGTCTTTCTCGTACTTCCAAAATGCATTTGTCAACTTGTGCGCAATGGCAAGGCTTGCATCGTTCCCGCATTTTTCAATAACACGCTGAGGCCACAGGTGCATAGCGAGTTGGGACCAATCGTACTCACCTCGACAGAGTTCATCCCAGCAAGTCTTGCACCGCTCCTGCCATGACTTGTGTTGCGGTACCAATCTCCAAAGAGGCGCGAAATTTATTAGGACGCCGTCCGTTAGATCCGGATTCCAAAGCGGTGCTAGTATCTCCAACTGCTCAGAAAACCACGCTAACTCAACCACGTAAGCTTCTTGGTCTTCTATCAATCTCCGCTGAGAGCGACTAGGCTCGCTGCCGCCTTCTTCGCGTAATTTGTCAAGCTTTTTGCGCTCATGCTCTAGCTTCGGTTTCACGAAGTCCTTTGAGACTTGGAATAGAGTATCTCGAGATAGCGCGTGGTAATAAAGCCACACCGAGTATGATGCTGATGGCGTCGAAAGCTGCCAATAAATCGGCGCTTGGCGTCGACTTGCGGAATATTGTCCCAGGTGTGCATCAAAGAAATGCCGACGATACCACGTCCGAATGTCTGCGGCATTTAACGTCTGAACAAAATCTGCTGCGGTAACGCCTGGCCATGTATCGCTTATGAGTGACTCTAGGTTTGCGACAACATCGTTTGGGTGACCTTCATCGTCCACAAGGATGGCTGTGTGCCGCTTGGTTTGCCTGTCTTCCAGCGGAATATCATAAAAGATCTTATCTGGATCCAGTGTTGTTGAGTCGAAGAAAATATTGGCAGTCCATCGTCCCACAAGTACACCATGACAAAGTGACAAGATACTGCTGTGTGCATTCGACAAGAATTTCGGCGAAGGTTCGCTACTTTCGAGCTTTTCGAAGAGCGCTTTTGGTGACCGTTTATAGACGTGTGACCAGGCTTCTACGATTCGGTCTGCTACGAAACATTTTCTCGTCAGGTGAGAACCAAGTTCGATTCCGCGCCTTGTTCCTTGTTGCACGATGTCCCGAAGGTCCATGTCTATATTCACTTGAAGATCCACATCGTCTAGTTCGTTGTCGTAGGCGGTTGGGTCAGGACCGATTGTCGATGTAATCCATTTCTCTGGATAATCCCCGGCTAGGCACGCTTTTACCGTGGACTCTATTTTTTCCCATACCTGATACACCTCGCGTTTGAGTCGATAATTGAGTTGCCACCACTTTGTTATTGACTGATGTGGAGTATCTGATCTGTTAAAGCCCAGTCCACCAAACCAGGCTGATGTTTCTGACGAGGCTTCGATCGCGAAAACATTGTGATGGGCTTTGCATATGTCGCTATGTAGTTTACGAATGGCGTGATCTATTGATTCTGGAAAGGGGATCGATCCGACGGATGCAGCTGTAAATGAACGCGCAGGACCTCCCGACACACGTGCATCGCCGCCACCAACTACGAGTTCGACGCATGCCTGGGCAAAGCGGGAGGTGCCGTAACCGATCAAAGTGGTGGCATCAACCGGATTGTCTGTCACGATGAGTTGGCTTAAGTTTGAAACGACAACACCCCCAGGTAGAGCACGCGGGCCAAAGGCACTCCTAGTTCGAAGCGGATACGAAATACCTGTTTTGAAAAACGTATCGAGTCCTTGCACTCGTGCTCCCTTGAGTAAACGCATATCTTGTCCACGCGAGCGCCAATCTAATAAAAGATGCACGTCGTCAGCAAATGGACGGTATTCGCCGCCCTTCGATAGAGGAAGGAATCCCTCTCTGCCGATGGTAGTGAGCGGCACTTCCCACAAGAGGCGCAAAAACCGGAAGTCGTCCCCGGTGCAAACGCCACTTCTAGCTTCGCTAAAACGACCGCCAAGTTGCACGTCAGAAAAGAGTGAAATCACGGAAGAGGGCATTGAGTATAACCATGGTTCACCGGGAATATCGATGAACTCTCGTATTTGTCGTTGCGTCGCTATAGATGGAGAAGAGTCACCTTTCGACGAGATCGAGAACTGTTGCAGTTCCGACTCTTTGTTGAGGGCATTTAGAACATCAAGGAACAAGGTAGTGCCCTCATCCTCCGCTTGTTTCATGAATACCGACGCTGCAGCCTCGACTAATGCCCCGTCGAGTACGTCGCTCCCTAGGTCAGCCACGATAGTCGGTAAGTATTTTTGATCTCGTATCTGTTTTCGCCAGTTAGCCCATTCTGACTTAAACAAAAACATCCTGGAGGACAACATGCCCACCATGCCATCTGGCGCCAAGTCTAGCGCGCGTAAAAGGAATGCGGAATAGAGTTCGCCGCTACCATTTGGATATAGCTTTGTGATGTATTTTTTTGTTCGTTCGATGGGATCGCCAAATGGCGGATTCATTAGGATCACATCGTATTGTTGTCTGCACAGATCAATAAACGCCAAAGCTCCAACTGCGTCATCAGTGAAAAGATGGCGCCGAAACCCCTCGGTGCCGATCAATTCGTTGGCGTAAGCGTCTAATGCATCCAAAAGCTGCTGCTCTAGCGCTGGCCAGTCTGATTCAGAAATTGAAGTATTCGCCGAAATTGACTCTCTTATTGCTCTTTCAATTGCGAGCAACGATCCTAGCTCGCTGGCCTGATGCATTTGTTCGACGACAGTCTGAGCCAAGCTGGACACGGTGGTTTCTTGCTTGCGCAAAAATGCTTGTAGAAGTTCCGGTTCGGTAGCTATCGGCTCAGCGACAACGATGTTAGTCTTTGTCACCCTGCGATTTACTTGCTTCCGGACTCCTTTGTCGTTAAACACTCTTTGTGCGCGCATCCACAAAGCTAACGCTGCGATCTGTGCAGCTCGGTGATCTATTTCAACGCCGTAAAGATTGTGTCTTAGTATGAGTCCCGGGAGCGCCTCATATAGATCCTCCAGGCGCGGGTAGTCATCACTAAGCGATGTTCCACTAACTGTCCATGCGGGGCTGTCTGTGTCCGACCAGGCCTCTTCGTAGATGATGACCAACAGGTCGAAGGCATATAACAGAAAGTGGCCGCTTCCACAGGCCGGATCAAGAACCTTCAAATCTCGTGGATCTTTCTTGCGTCTGACGGAGTCACGGGTTACTGTTGTCTGTTGAGTTTTATGCGGCGTAGTTCGCTTTGAAATAGCTTGCGCGTTAGCCGTAGCAAGCTGCCGTTCATGCATCGTTAAATACTTGCACGTTTCGGCGAGACGGGTTTCCCCGCTCCGCATTTCGTACCATAGCCGTCCAAGTGTGTTGTCGGTTAGAAACTGAACCACATATGCTGCGGTAAAGAATTGATTTCTAACAGCAAGCTCTCGGCTATTTCTAGGAGCTTGTGATTCGCGCATTTCGCGCCGTTCCTCGGCGCTGTTGAAGTACTGATAAACCCAGCCGATTGTTTCGTCCTCCGCCCAAACCTTCGCCAAGTCTTGTTGGGAGAGAATATGAATCACTTGAGTCAGCGTAGTGTGCCGTGGCCACAGCAAACTTGCCGAGTCCGTGCGATCGAATAAATCTTTGATTTCGATGCTTAGCTCATCGAACAAACATTCGAGGTAAATGCGATAACCGCCATCGGTAACACTCGATAATCCGGACGCTAGCCCGCAAAATTCTTTAAAACCACTGGATTTTGGACCTTGGGATACGCACTCTTGCAATACACCGCGCGCTTCGAGCATGCGAAGCGCAACGAATCGATTCAAGAAAGTGAAAGCTGATTCCCTGGTATATGCATCGACCGCTTCTCGCGATGACTTCCCCGTAGCAACGAGGCTGGCTATTGTGTCAACGAGCTTCTGCCGAACAAAGCGTCCGTGCAAATCTAGATGCTTACCAGCTTCTGGAAGAATTCTTCCATCGGGCAGTATATCGAAACTTCCTTCTAGTTGATCTGCAAAATCTTGTTCCAGCAAGGCTCTGAGTTGCTGGGTCGCTTTTTGCAGTCTGTTCCGAATTTCTTGTTCCATCCGAGCTGCTACACCTCAGTAGTCGATCAGTATTCGCCGATTTTTGGCTATGTGATGAACGCATTCTTCGCGCAAGTTTTTCAAAGCATCATCTAATTGTTCTTCCGTATCAATACCATTCGAAAAATATTGGCTGGCGTTTACTCTCACTATGCGGTCGCCTTCGAGTAACCTGTGGAGTTCAGCGATCGCATCAGATAACCTTTTCTCACAAGCATCGATGTCGGCGCGTAATTGTCCAATGGGTACTGACTCATCGACCTGGTCTGCAGCTCGTGTTGCGAGCTCACGGGTTACGCGTTCTTTCCGTTCTTCATCCAGTTCGCCGCATCCGGGTATTGAATTGACGCGCGAAAGTGCAGCTTTGTACTTAATTGATCGGTTGGCGACTGTGGCTGAAAACAGCTCCTTATAAAGTTTCTGAATCCTTGATGAATGCTGATCGATGATGGGCAACTCCTTGTAAAACGTCTCCTTTTGGAGCAAGTCTTCGAGTTCTTTCGCCACAAGACGATCGTCATCGCTAACTGAAGGTTCAGCGCACAAGAACGGCCAATATTTGCTTAGGCTCTTCTGAGCGCCAGTCAGCATGACTATTTGAGGCTCTCCAATGGACTTGGCGATGTCTCCGGCCCTTAATAGCGCGTCTTTTAGTCTGGCGTGACTACCCGCGAAGCTCAATATGACTTCCTCTTCGCCGGAAGTGGCCATTTCGTTAAACTGACTGATAGCAGAAGCGAAAATCTCGCTGCCGGGAAGGTGGTGGCGTTCCAGCAACGATTTCACTTCGTGTAACTCGCGCTGACTGGTAATGGATTTTTCACGAATTGCCTTTGCAACTTCGTCTTGGTTCGTTAGGTCTTTCAATTCCTCGCCGAAGGTCGTTTTAAAAGCTTGTGCAGCTTTAACAATCTCGGCAAAGTCCAGCACTTTCTTCGGACGGAACGTCGCGGCACGAAACTTTGTGTTGTTGTTGAAGATCTCGACGGACTCTGCATCCCTTGCTGAGTCAATTGAAAGCCCTTGACTCGTAACCGAAATTTGACCGGATCGCAAAAGACACGCTGCGAATAGCTTTACGACATCCGTGTCCCAGCCGAAGGGCTTATCGCTGAATTCACTCTCCAAGGCTTTGCCGGAAGGCATAGTTCCGTAATCGCTCTTATTATTTATCCATGTAAGCATTTCATGCAGCGCACCATGGGCGGTATCAAGGACTATTGTGCCGCCGTCGTTGCGAGCAAGTTTTAACGCGTTGAAAACTTGTGGCAAGCCGCGAAGGTCTTCATTTTCCAAAATTGCACAAATGTCTTTTTTGCTTACTCTTGCAGCGCCTTCGGCAAACCTGTCGAACACTTCAGGTAACGCCTTGGCCATGATCGTCTCGGCGGCTTTGATAATTGTGTTGTCACCGTCTTCCGGGCTTCTATCTTTGCCGCGGAAGTACACTGACGAACTTAGCGCTCGCTGCTCCAAGAGGCGTCGAAGCTCGCTACGATGGAGATCTCTTCTTCGACCTTCTTCTGCTACCAGACGAGTCTCAGCGGCAGTCTGCGCGGTTCTTTCTTTCTTTGAGATCATTTCCTTAGATCGAAATATTTCGGTGATCTGCTTGTCGATCTTTTCATCGATCGCTACCACCCAGAAGATTCTCTCTGTTTCCGCCTGGCTTTGCCGGCGTAATTCGTCTTTTAGTCGGGAATAGTCCGATTTATCATCCTCTGCAAGTCGAATATGGAATTCAATATCGCCTTTAACACATTCGCGCCCGTCAAGAAATAAGCCTGCTTTGAATACACGTGTGCTTAGCAAAGTATAAGTGGGTTGAGGTTGCCACAATTTTTCTATGGTCTCACGCAGGATCTGATTGCTGTCTGATCGTTTTGGCTTTAGACCAGCTCGTTGTGTTTCCCAGTCATCTTCAGTTGGCGTTGGAATCCGATATCCATCATCGCCAAGGCGTATTTTGTGCGCGTCGAGAAGGCACTGGAGCGCTGCGTCCACATTGGCCCGCACAGAATCCGCGCCGACTTGTGGATACAAAGTAGCTGCAATGTTCTCGGCGGATCGATGGATGCTTTTCACAAACTGGAGAAGGCAAATCGACTTTGCGACAGCTTGAGCAAAAGGGTGCCCGACTTCACTTGAAAGGCGATCAATCTTGTCTCGAATCGTGCTGTCAATGTTGTCCCTAACAAGATCGTAGATATGCTCGGCTGTGACAAGCTCTCCTAGTTGGCGATCGCCAAGTCCAACTTTAGGATGTGCGAGAAGCTGCTGTGCCAGCTTGATCACAGTTCGGTTTGCGCCCCCGACGTGTCGGCTGGCTCCTCCCTGTGTGCGAAGCCCAGACACGATATGGATCACAAAATCTACCTGATATGGCAGCATTGGATAGAGGTCAACAAAGTTTTCTCGGGCCAGATCTGGCAACTTAATATCGGCAGTGAGGTGCGTATTTGTGGTCAAGCTACCGCGATTTTGGTCATAAAGTTGACCTAACTGCTTTTCGGAATCAGCACTTTTGGCAAGTACGCGTTTGCTCGTAACTTCAGAAATATCGTTTGGCTCCAGATGGACCTGCAATGGAAATCGGTCCATTAAACGTGCCAATTCGACCCGGGAATCATCGAGTCCCCCAACTAGTTCGTTGAGCCTTTCCTGCGATGTTACGACTACCCAGAATTTGCCCTGTCCTATGCGACCGAGGGCTTGGACAATCCCTTGCAAATCGAGCATCTTATTAACAGTTCGAGCTACAAACTGGCCGACTTCATCTATGACGAACACAAGATTTCTGTTTTCGCCGCGGCGAGCAGTCAATTCTTTGCATCGCTCTGCCAGTTGATTTGGACTAACATCGGCCCGTTCCTTTGCGCCGCGGACCCAAGAATCGGGAGAGGAATAAGTTTCCTTTTCCAGTTCATGCATTACCCTGCTGGCCTCATTCATGGCGAGCGCAACGAGATTCTTGCTCTTATCCCAATCTTTTTGTGGATACAGCCGTCTATATATATCCCTGAACTCGTTCAGGCGATTCTCGCTTTCAAGCGTGATTTCTAATTCGGCCAAATCTAGATCTGAGGCGTAACCTAAGTGCTTAAGTAACTGCCGATACATGATTTCGGTGAGCATTTGATTGCCATGCATGACACCGCGTTCGGTGGCAACGTCAAAGATAACTGCTTCGGTTGGTACCTTTTCTGCAATGTTTTGAATAAGAACTTGAACCTTCTCGTCACCTATATGTTTAGCGATCAATTCGCCAGTGTGGTCTGTTCCGAGTTGCCGGTTCGCCAGGGCGAGACCGAGAATTTTGGCGAAACTGGATTTTCCAGACCCGAAAAAGCCCGAGATCCAAATCGCCGTAAGATCTTGCTTCTTTCGAAGTGTCTCAGAGTAAGAATTGAGAATTTGAGTAAAATTACCAAGGATAGATTTGGTCACCACGTACTCGCGAATTTCGTCCCGAATCACCTGTTCATCGGTTTGATCGACCTTGATGACTTCACGAATATCTCGATAAATGTCACGTGAAAAGATGTCCTTGATCGTCAGTTGTGCCAATTGCGTATCTCTCATAGTAGCTTCGCCCTGTAGTTATGCTCTGCTTCGTGAATTCCCATAAAACTCAGTCCAGCCGGGGCAATAAGTTCTCCTGGATAAAAGAGAACGCCGGGAATTGTGAGCCTGGCCTGAAAGTGTTCGATTAAAGTAGATGTTCTGTAACACGGATAGAGTGCGCCTGCGCGAACGATCCACAAAATATCTCTTTCGGGATCTGGATCTGTGGGCACTTTACTGATAACGATTCGATCGAGTGGTGCGTAATCGCTCAACACCTTATGAATGGTTTGCGCAACCGTCTTGTGCCCATTTCGTTCAAGCAATTTCTCATTTTCGGCAAGTTCAGCAGTGCTTATTCCGCACTCAGTTATGGCCTCGAGCATGCAATTCATGAGCGAGATGATTGTTACACGCTTCCCCTTCTGCTCCAATCTTGTTTTTAGCAGAGCTAATTCCTGGCGCAGTGCGAATTCCGCGGTCGGATCATAAAGAAAAATGCAAAGCGGCATATCTCGATATGCACTTATATCGGGCCGTGGATCTTGCTTTTGCAAAATTGGCTCCAATAAGTTGCGGATTCGCCACTTCCAGTCATTCATTTCAATGATCTCCCTGATACCTCAGTTCCGCCATGCGAACAGAGAGTAAGCTGAAGGAAACTTCCGGCTCGCTCAAAATGGAGTTTCCCAAATTGGTGTAGTCGTAAAAGTTCTTCTTCGACATCGTTGGGTCGCATCATATACAGACGCCAATCTGGAGCATTGATGAGGTTCTTTGTGTTTCCTTCACGTTGCATAATTTGATGGAGAAGATGCAAAAAACTTCTTTCTGGCAAATTGTAGTGTTCGAATTGTTTGGTGACACGACCTTTCATAAGGTGAAATTCACAAGCTGTTTTGAGTAGGCCATTCGCGACTCTGGAACAAGTGTTGTCCTTCCAGCCGGTGCTGGGAGTTTGCCCATCTGTTGTGATAAGCCGCAGAAACTGACAAACGGTAGGGGCCGTAATAAAGGCTATTCCTTCTTGATTGCGGACATAAAGCCAGTCTTGCAAAAAATGTCTGAGCAATACATCCTTTTTTACTGCATGCCAGAGCTGGATTGCTTTCCACTCGTCAAGCAGCCAGCCGTCCTTAGCGAGATCAATCAAGACTTTGTCAGATCCGTCAAAGTCAAAACGTCGCTTCAAAACGCTTACGAACTCTTTAAGCCAACTAGAGGATGAGGCGCCGATCGGATTTGTGTTCTCTATCTCTCGAAAGTTCTCCTTTGCAGGTATCGCGAGATTCCATTCGCGGCAGATCCGAAATGTAGACTCGCTAAAAACCCCTT
Source organism: uncultured Candidatus Obscuribacterales bacterium (assembly GCA_964541355.1). Lineage (GTDB taxonomy): Bacteria > Cyanobacteriota > Vampirovibrionia > Obscuribacterales > Obscuribacteraceae > JADYXR01. The sequence goes on along the minus strand of CAZISK010000022.1, from coordinate 2,579 downwards.
TTATTGCCAAATAGGAGCTTACCTCACCGCCCGCCGTTAAAAGCATTGCGCAAACTCCTCGGCGATCATGTACGGAACCGCTAATTTGCCTGGTTCCGAACAACTGTGAGCGGCGGCCAAAAGCGCTATTGCTTCGGACGAAGATTCACCATCTAGTTTGATTGGTACTGAGCGCAAGTCGTCAGCCCTTCGAAGATGATTCGCACGCTGAGCTAGTTTCGTCGAAATTAGCTTCAGGTCTTCGAATGAGGCGACTGTTACACCATTCGGTGATTCATCAACGGATTGAAGGAATAATGACCAGGGCTCTGGATTATCTAGCCAAGTTGCCCACGCGCGATCGAATTGATCTTCTATTTCAATCGGAAGTCGCCATAAAGTAATGGAGTTCGGTGGATCAAATATTTCAGCAGAGCGCGCCGCAGCGACTGCGAAGGTAACTCTTGCGCGCGCGAAAATATGCGATTTCGAAAATCCTCGACTAAGGGCTAGCTCGCCAACTTGAGACAACATTCCTTTGGTGTTCCACCACCGGTAGCGGTCCATTTCCCCGGCTCGAGCCACAAGAAGGCGTACCTTCATTAGAAGTTCAACGTCGATGCTGATCGGAGACGCGATCGATGGATTTGGCCGCTTAACAACACTAGGGGCTTGTGTTATGTCCATCACGACTCCTGTGTGCTGAGCACGTTTTTGTATACCAAATAGCAATGCAAAATATCTGCATTGCTACAGCGCAGCAAATTAGCGGCAATGTGGTCGCTAAGACCGAGCGCGAATGCGCGAGATTAACATTTTAGATCATCTGACCCGAAGGAGACCACCCCTTGGCAGCAATGCTGCAAAGAGGGCGCTTGCGCACAGATGCCGCCACGGTGCGGAAATGCATCAGCGGCTCATTTCCGTCGGTGGCTTTTCGTTTTGGCTGCTGATTTCGATATAGAATCCGTACTTCGAGGGCGCGTACTAAGGTCGACATCGGTCAACTCTGTTTTACCATCAGGGCGTTTCATCGCTGCAAGCCATACCTCCTGTGCTTTCTGCCTCGCTTGCAGCTGCACTTGCTGACTGGTCCTTATGTATGCTTTCAACGTCGTCCGCATGTCGGTATGATTCAGCGCCGCTCTCACAACCGAGACATCTGCCCCTGTGTTTGCCATCGTGGATGCAAGGCTTCTTCGCAGATCGTGAATCCGCAAATCGCTCATTCCAAGCTGTTCACGCAGCGACTCCCAAGCGTTACCCGGATCCACAATGTGACCTAATGCGCCTTTGCCCGGAAAGACCCATGGGGAGTCATCTTCAACATCCTCTGCATCTTTGAGCAGTTGCTCGCGTTCGGTAAGCACTCCAATCTCAATCGGACCAAGCGGAATTAGTTGCGCTCGCCGCGTCTTCGTTTTTTCCACTGGAATACTCCACGTTCCGGCGTCGAGGTCAAGTTCGTCCCAGCGCATGCTCAGTACGTTTGACTTGCGCGCACCCGTAGAGAGCGATAGCAGAATGAAATCACGTAACGTGCGTGCTCGTGAATGTTCTGCAGGAATAGCATCAAGGTAACCTAAAAGCTTGCCTGCTTCTTCATCCGACAGAATTCTGTCGCGCTCGTTCTCTGGATAAAGAGAAACGCCTGCGAACGGATTGTCGGTGCGCGACAGAAAGCGCGTCTTGATGCCGAAATAGAACATTGCTCGTCCGAGTTGCATAGCGCGATTCGCGCTGCCGGCGGTTTTTTCCATTTGCTTGTGCAGCCGCGCCGCTTCTTCGTGCGGAAATTCCTCGGCTTTCTTCTTTGCCAAATTTCTCTTTGCAAACCAGCGCCTGAAGTTGTCTTCGTTGTCTTTTACGCGCTTGCCCCTCTTCTCTAAATGGTGTTCTTTGTAGTGATCGAATAGCTCCTGCAATGTCGGAGACCTTGTTTTCTTGCGTACTAGATTGAAGACATCTTCGCCTCGATTGCGAGTTGCGGTCAATTCAGCAGCCTTGGATTGAGCTTCCATCATCGCGGTGCGTACCTGCGCATCGGACAGCGAGTCATCGAACTTGCAATTCAAATCCAACGTCCGCCAGTTACCCTCGTGCTTACACCGGAAAATGAAGTTCTTATTGCCACTGCGACCAATCGACACATACAAATGAACGTCGGGTAGCACGACGGCATAGTATTGCTTCATGTGTTCCGGGCATGAAAGTCCCCGAATGTACTTCGCAGTGAACTTCTTGGCGTTTTTTTCGCTTTCTGCCATTGTGCCTTACCCTTGCCTTACCCTATAATTTTGCCATAATTGCCTTACCCTGAATAACCTTTGGGTTCCTTTACTAAAGGTCAAATTGCCATTTTTTGGGCTTTTTTCGACATCTTTGGACAAAATCCGCCTTACCCTTTGCCTTACCCAAAACCATTATAAATGGGCCGGATTTATCAATTGACATCAACGAGATTAAATCGCCAAATGTCCTACTGGGACTTAGATTTGGCGATTTTGATTAAGAGTCCGGAAACACCAGAAAAGTCGTCGAATCCTGGCTCATAACCCAAAGGTCGATGCGCACCGCCCCTGGTTAGTCTCATAACCCAA
>CAZISK010000021.1:0-21040 GCA_964541355.1 uncultured Candidatus Obscuribacterales bacterium | reverse complement strand
GGTCAGACCGAGCGCAACCAAGGTTGCCTTGAAAAGCAATCGCCAGCGGCTCCAGTCGCTTCCTCCTGCACCATGCTTTTTGAGGTGTAGAACAAGCATTACGATCGGGATAGGCGTAGCAAGAACCGCTAGTACTGCGTACGTCAGACCGTTGGTAATCATGGCGCCATAAAAAAACATGACGAGGGCATCGAAGATAAGAACAATCGCTTGCCCGGAAGAAAGAACCGCAGTGTCGGTCTTCTGACGCTCGAACTTGGCCGGCTGTTTGCCTGCCGCTACCAGCTTCAGGTCTTTCAAGAGCTCGTCGACACTTTGGTAGCGCTCTTCTTTGTCTTTTTCTAAACAGCGGAAGGCGATTGCTTCCAGCCCCTTGAGCGGCTTCCCATCTGGTGTGTTCGTCCAGGACTTTGGCTTCTCTTTGAGCTGAGCAACCACCGCCTGAACCGGATTGTCCGCGTTGATTGCCGGTTGTCCGCTAAGTACTTCGTACATGAGCGCGCCAAAGGAATAGATATCGGAGCGCTCATCGAGCTTGAAGCCCAGACACTGCTCAGGACTCATATATGCAGGACTGCCGAACACCTCGCCCGTTTTGGTAAGATCCTGCGTGTCTCTGGCTTGTGTATCTGACATCACTTTGGCGATGCCGAAGTCGACCAGCCGACAACCAATCGTATCGCTGCTTTCGGCATCGGTAACGATCACATTGCTGGGCTTCAAGTCACGATGCAAGAGTCCAGACTTGTGCGCATACGAAAGCGCTTCTGCAATATCGATCAGGAGGCGCAGAGCGATCGACTGCTCCAGCTTTCTATTCTTCTTCAAATACCGAGAAAGATTGTCTCCAGCTATCAGCGACATCACCATATATGGTGCACCATCGGAAGTTCGTCCGTGATCGAACACTTCAACTATGTTTGGATGATTCAAGCACGCAACGGCTCGCACTTCGGCCTCAAAGCGCTTAATCGCCTCAGCGTCCTTTCCCGCTTTTGCGCTGAGCACTTTTGCAGCCATAATCTGCGCAGTCAGTTTTTCGCGAACGCGAAAGACTTCACCCATTCCACCATGACCGATTAACCCAAGAACCTCATATCGTTGGCTGATCTGCGGCAACTCCACGTCTTTAGAAAAGTCTTCTCCGTCACTGTCAACATCTGAAGCGCTGACAGGCGGTTGAGAACAAGCGCATTTCTCCTGACGAAACAACCAGCTCGTCATAGACCTCTCTGTCGAGGCTGAGATCGGTTTTCCGCAGGCATGGCAGCCCGGTTGCAGCTTGACGGCGGATTTTTCCTGTTTCTTCATCGGCAAGAGCCAGCTTCGAACCTCTACGCTACTTCATATTAATATTCCCTTCCGTCTGACAAACCATATATGCGATGCGATGAAGTCCAGGGTGGAATAAACTGTGAAGTACGGTCAGGATGAAAGATGTCGAAGTCGACGTTGATAGTGGTTGTGACACTGGCAGCAAACATAATCTGTTTGCTTACATTTCTACAGTTGCCGTCCATGGGGGTGACAATACACCCGATAGCGCTTACGACTCTCGCCGTCCTGTTCACTCTTTTGATTACCTATTGCGGCTGGATCATTGACTCTCGATGGGCCGATAAAAGGCTGTCAATTTTGTTCGACAATATCAGCCGCATGAAATCGGGCGAGACTCTCAATCCACGGATCTCTGGACGGGACATGGTCGCCAGGATCGACAAGGCGATTTTCAACGTCGACACTTTGCTCTCGAATCAACGCAACTCGCTGGAGCAGAGCGATAACAAAACCAGAACTTTAATCGAAACAGTCAACTTAGGCATCATGATTACGGACTCAACCGGCACCGTTCTCTCAATCAACCCACGCACACAAGAAATATTGGGAATCCGCACTGAAGAGTTGGTCGGACAGAGCCTGAAAAGTATTTTTCCAGAGCTCGAATCGAGCATCCCTTTCACCACCGAGAATCAGGTCAATAATGTCGAGATCGGCCTGAGGCAAAAAGAACCTGCCGTATACCTGGAAATCACGGTGAAGGAGTTCGGCAAAGTTCGTGATGGAACCTGGTTGATTTCGCTGACCGACATATCAGAACGGAAGGCACTCGAGCAGCTCAAGAGCCAGTTCATGCAAATGATTACTCATGATCTAAGAGCCCCCCTGACGTCGGTAATTCTCTACATCGACCTTCTGGCATCCGGCCACTATGGCCAGTTAACCGAGGCGGCGCGGCATCACGCGTTGCTTGTGGAGAAAAGCTGTCAGCGGTTGGTCGATATGATAAGCAGCTTGTTGGAAGTGGAGAAATTAGGGGCTGGCACAGTCACCTTGCATTTAGAAGAAGTAGAGCTGTCCTCGCTCTTCGAGATAAGTATCCGTTCATTGTCGAATATGATCGAAGGAAAAGACCTCCACATAGAGATCACGGGTGCTGAACATACGATCTGGTGTGATGAGCAGCGAATCTCTCAGGTTTTAAACAACCTGTTGTCTAACGCGATCAAATACTCTCCTCATGGAGGAAAAATCCAGATCTCGGCAAGAAAAGATAATGGAGAGATTGCGATTGCAATCTGTGATGAGGGACCGGGAGTAAAGGAAGAATTCCGTGACGCGATATTCGAGCGCTTCTATCAGATCCGTGGTCAGGCATCCAAAGCCAGTTCAGGTCTTGGTTTAACAATCTGCAAAGAGATAGTGAAAGCACACCATGGAAGGATTGGAGTAGAGAGCAACGGCGTTAGCGGCAGTCGCTTCTGGTTTTCTATTCCGTTGAAACCTGTCGAAGAGACGGTCTAACCGTCCTTGCCATCATCCTTTTGAAGGCGATAACCTTGTCCATAGATGGTCTTGATTGTGATACCACTGCCGGTGAGAGCTTTTCTGAGTCTTTTGACACTGGCTCGAAGCGCCTCATGACTGGCTTCCTCATTGTCCATCCACAAGCGCGACAATATCGCGTCGGTTCCGAACAGATGTCCGGGATGACGGATCATCAAAGACAGCAATGAGAATTCACGAGGCATGAGCTTGATATCCTGCCCATTGAAGGTCACCCTGGTATTCTCTGTTTCTACGACCAGGCCTTCGAAGTCTATCTTGGGCTCCTCCAGAGTCTTTGGTCTGCGAAGCACAGCTTTGATCCGCATAGCCAACTCTTTTATCTGATCAGGCTTGGTCAGATAATCGTCAGCGCCGGCGTCGAATGCCCGCTCCTTCTCGCTGATACTGCTCTTGCCTGTAAGCATCAAGATCGGCAAGCTGCATCCACTGGCTCGCATCTCACGACAAACTTCAATACCGGGAAGATCGGGCAGGTCCCAATCCAGAACGATCGCATCGAAAGGCTGGCCAGTCACCATATCAAGCCCAATCCGACCTGAGCAGACATACTCGACATGAAATCTCTCCTTGCCGAGCCAGTCTTTGATAATTTGGCAGAGTTGAAGGTCGTCTTCGACCAGGAGGACGTTAGTCATTTTGCTCCTGCATTTCTAGATTCGATTTTAGAATATCACAGACACTATATTGTCGTTGAGGACTGGACGCCTTAATAATGGCTGTCAGCTATTGGCATTAAAGCGGCAATTTGCCACCTGAAGTGAGCATTTAGGACATTTTGCAATCAGTTTTTCTTTGCCGATTCCAACTTGACGAAGCCGGCTAGTTTTTACAGAGAACTTAGACCGATATCGGTTTAAGTTCTTGAGCCAATAGGCTCGAAGGTCAATGCAAAAGGCCAGTCCGGCCATAGTCCGATTTCAGTCACAGTCCCGTTCTATCGTAGATGTATGCTCGATAGGGGGGTGAAACAGCTAATGACGATCAAGCTTTTCGAGACGGAGCGGATTGATGCCAAATCGATGGTCCATATCGCCTACCGCCTGACCCAGGTTATAACTTTCGCGCTGCTCTTTTCGACGACCGCTGCAATTCTGGTGTGCGACCTAGTTTTGTCTGCCAACCCCAGGGCGGCAGGAGATTCCACCGCTTTCCTCCTCGGCCTGCTCGTCGTGGTTGTCAGTTACTTCGGTCTGATAACGGCGATTGGCTCACTCACCACCCGGCTGACAATGCATTCTCCAAGCACCCTTTACAGGCGGGCAGCGTTAATCTTGTCCGAAGACAGAAAATACGATCGTTATCTTGACACGGTCTATATCTCCCTGGTTACCTGGTTGATCTTCGGAGTTTTCAATTCGACAGCAGCAATTGCCGGTCTGGAACGGGTTTTGCCTTCCCTGACTACCATCGCCCTATTGTTTCCCATATCGCTCTTCGCTGCACTGGTTCTCGCTCAGCCCAAAGCCACCAAAAATCGGGTCGCCAAGCTTTGCGATCGCCTCAATCGTGAATTGACAGGCATCTCTGGAGTCGACATGAATCAGGCCAACAACCTCTTGACCTTGCTGATTCTCCAGGGCAAGTATGCTGAGGCGGATGAGCTCAGCCAAAAGTTGATGTCGCTGGCTGAACAATCGCCCGAATTGATTCGTTGATGTCGGCACCATTACTTCCTGGGTATAACCAAGCAGGGAGCGGATGGTGACGATGAAAGAACGTCCGTCGCAATTTCAAGAGCCGTCCGTGGATGGACTGTCAAATATCTGCCAGAAGTGCGGAAGAGTAAAACGCGCAGTCAAGTCCGGTTCGCTTACCAGCTGGATTTTCGCAGAGAGCCGCTGCCGGTGTGAAGACAGCACAAACGAGTTCGATCTGAAGGTTGTCGATTCACAACCAGGTTCGGTGCAGTTTAACGATTTCGAAATGCAAAACCTGGTCGGGCATGGCGGTATGGGTTCGGTGTTCAAAGTGCTGGAGAAAAGCTCCGGCAACACTCTTGCAATCAAGCTGATGAAAGAGGAGCTGGTCAAAGACAGCGTCTCGGTCAAAAGATTCGAGCAGGAAGTACAGGCATGTATGAGCCTCTCTCATCCCAACCTCATCAACGTTCACGGTTTTGGCAGGACAGAGGATGGAAAACCGTATTTGATCATGGACTACATCGAAGGGAAAAGCCTCCAGGAGCTGCTCGCCGCCGAGGGATTGCTGGAAGTGGATCGCGCTCTTGCCATTTTCATCAATGTCTGCTCAGCCATCTCTGTGGTCCACGAAAATGGGATCGTTCATCGCGATATAAAGCCCAGCAACATCATGATTCTCAAGAATCAGTCAGGCCAGGAAGAGCAGGTCAAGGTCCTCGACTTTGGAATCGCAAGAGTGGTTCGAGCCGACCCCATAGCCGGTCAAACTCTCACCTCCACCGGCGAAATTTTTGGCAGCCCGTTGTACATGAGCCCGGAGCAATGCAAGGGTGAAGAGGTTGACACCAGATCCGATATCTATTCACTGGGTTGTGTTTTGTATGAAACGCTTAGCGGAAAGCCGCCATTTCAAGGCAAGAACCCAATTCAAACCATACTCAAGCATCTTCATGAGGACGAGCCTGATTCACTTATTTCCAAGAAACTTGGTGTGAGCGCCTCGCTGCACAATGTAGTATTGAAATGCCTCGCCAAAGATCCAAGAGATCGCTATGCCAATGTCGACGAGCTCAGACGCGATCTTAAATACGTACGAGCCGGTTTAGATCCCAACGTCAAGATCGTCAAATCCAAACAAAGACGCTCTCGAGAACAGCGCATCAAGCGAATTTTTCAAGTATGCCTTGCCACCTTGATTAGTATCACTACAGTCTATCTTCTCTTTTTATGGATGTTCAGGCCTGCAGACATAAATTCATTGACGCAGGCGATCAACCAAAACCCGAATGATATAGATAACTACCTCAACCGCGCAGAGCTATATGCAGAGGATCAACTATATCGACAAGCGATGTCTGATCTAAACACCGCAATTCGTATCCAGCCGAACTCCTACTTCGCGCTCAGACACAGAGCCAGTCTGCACACCAAACTCAAAGAGTATAAGAAGGCCATAGCGGATGCTTCAGCCGCAATCAACCTGAGACCCGACCTTGAAATGGCATACATAGAGCGGGCACGAGCCAATCGACATCTGGAAAACTATGATGCGGCGATCAAAGATTCAACCAGGGCGCTGAAGGTGAATCCTAACAACTCGAGGAACAATCGCTTGCCAGCTTACTACAATCGAGCCGATTGCTACTTGAAGTTGTCGAAATACGAGCTCGGTCTCAAGGACTGTCAAAGCGCTCTTGATCTCATGTCCAACTCGCCAGATACTGAGAAACAAATGATGAGACGCGGACTACTCAATTTACAGTCAAAGGCGCTGTTGGGACTGGCAAGAACGGAGGAGGCGCTAGCAGCCTCCAATTCCGCGGTATTATGCGATGGCAAATCGTATGAGTCGTTGTTCCAACGAGCAGCGGTCCTTGGCGCAATGGGTAGATTCGCCGAAGCTGATAAAGATCTGACCACACTGGTCGAACTGTTTCCCCAATCCGAGTATTACTACAATCTGAGAGCGCAAAACAGATTGTTCATGGGAACTCTGCCCGAGGCGATTGAAGACATGACGAGCGCCCTTGAAAAGGATCCGTCCAGATCCGATCTCTATTACTCACGAGCTTTCTTGTATTACGTTTCAGGAGATTACAAACTGGCAATAGCCGATCTGAATCGCTTCCTCGAGCTGTCAAACTGGAAAGGCGTGCCCGCGAATTACGCCTTGATAAAGGAATATTATTGCTATCGCCTGCTCAATGATAGGGCAAGCGCCGAACGCATTTTGAAGGAATACCCTCCGAAACTGGAGGTAAAGAGCGGCTGGACAATCACAGTATTTAAGTACCTTGAAGGCAAATTGAGCGACAACGACCTGCTCAAGGCAGCCGGCAACGACCACAGACAACACTCCGACGCGAGATCATTCATCGGAGTGACCCAATACCTGAACGGCCACCTTGACGAGGCAACCAGCCAGTTCAATTTTGTAATCAGTAAAGCCGACAAGAACGAGCTGGAGATACCAATCTGCAAAGCGATGCTGGCAAAGATACAATCAAGGAAAGCCGAATTAAATAAGCGATGAAACCAAATGCGAAAGAGAGTTCGATCAAACTGGTGAACGCCGGCAAAGCAGGCTCCACGATTTGTCGCCAGTGCGGCAAGGTAAATCGTCTTGCAAAAACAGGCTCGCTCACGAGCTGGCTTTTCTCCGACAATCGCTGTCAATGCCAGAGCAAACAGCCCAACCTGACCACAACGATTCTCAATCCGGAAGAGGTGGTTCTCGATGGATTCGAAGTGCTGAGCGTGATCGGTCACGGTGGAATGGGCACCGTGTTCAAAGTACAAGAAACAAGCTCCGGGAAAATTCTCGCGATCAAACTAATGCGTTCTGAACTTGCCAAAGATACGCTCTCCGTCAAGCGATTCGAACAGGAAGTCGAAGCTTGCATGGCGCTCAGCCACGAAAACCTTCCCAACGTCTATGGTTTGAATCGAACCAAAGATGGACGTCCTTATCTCGTGATGGACTATCTAGAAGGCATGACGCTCCAGGCGCTTCTCGCCAAAGAAGGGTTTCTGGAGCTGGATCGAGCACTATCAATTTTTCTGAAAGTTTCGGCGGCGCTCCTCTACGCTAGGCAACACGGCATAGTCCATCGCGATGTCAAACCGAGCAATATCTTCATCCTGCCCAACAACAACGGCGAGGAGGCGGTCAAAGTACTGGACTTCGGTATCGCCAGAGTTCTCAAATCGGATCAAGATTTAGTACAAAGCCTGACGTCGACTGGTGAGATTTTCGGCAGCCCTCTATACATGAGCCCCGAACAATGCCGAGGCGAGGAGGTCGATACCAGATCCGATATCTACTCTCTCGGTTGTGTTATCTATGAAACGCTCTGCGGGAAGCCGCCATTTGAGGGGAAGAACCCGATTCAAACAATACTGAAGCACTTGGGCGACGACGAACCAGAGTCGTTGGTTTCCAAAAAACTGGGCGTCTCCAACTCATTGCAGAACGTGGTTTTTAAGTGCCTGGAAAAGAAGCCCGAGCATCGCTACGACAACTTTGAAGATCTGAATCGTGATCTTGGACTGCTGAAGAGTGGCTCGGATGTTGACGTTAAACTCATCAAACGAAAACGCAAATCACGTTCTAAGATGATCATCGTACGGTTCATGCAGCTCTGCATAGTATTGCTTTTTGTCCTGATGGCACTCTACCTGTGGGTTATCATTGCATTTAATCCAGGTGACATCAGCGCTCTGACCGCAACGATTGAGAAAAATCCCGAAGCCTGGGAAAGCTACACGGCCAGGGCAAGACTTTACCACATGGACGGACGCTCATCAGAAGCGCTGTCTGACCTGAATAAAGCGCTCACGATCAATCCCAACTTTTACTGGGCTCTCAAGCGCAGGGCAGAGATTTATAGAGAGTTCAATGAGTACGATAAAGCGCTCAAGGACATCACGAAGGCGATAAGTATCTCACCGAAGAACGAAGGTGCCTACCTAGATCGAGCCATTCTATACATGGATAGAGACAGATTCGAAGATGCGATCAAAGACTGTACGACCGCCATTGATTTGAATCCGATTAACTTTCGCAATAACAGCTATTATGCCTATCTCTGTCGAGCGGAATGCTACGTCGCCATCGAGAAATTCGATTTAGCCATTGCCGACGTAGACAAGGCAGAATCCTTGCCTCGAAACATGCTTAATCCAGAGGAAGCAAAACAGCTATCGATAATCGAAAAAGAATTATTTGTTGTCCGCTCTCAGGCCCTGATCGGCAAGCATCGATTTGCTGATGCACTTCGTGAAATAAATCGAGCGCTGGCCATCGATCCGAAATCAATCGAGGCACTGAATGCAAGAGCAGGCGTGTACATCGAGATGGATCAGCGCGCGAATGCCGATCTGGACCTTACCACTGTCCTGGATCTTCAAGCTAACAAACACACCACCTACTTGTACCGCGGTACCAACCGCATGTTCATGGGTCAGATGAAAGAGGCAATCGAAGATCTCACTACTGCGGTGAATGCCCATCCCAACCAGGTAGGCTATCGTCACGAGAGAGGCTATGCCTACTTTGTAAATGGAGACTACGAAAATGCATTGAAAGATTTTCGCAAGAACCTCGAGTTAATCAAAGATCAAGGCAACGATGCGATACCATGTGCTGTCGGTGCATACTTCTGTAACCAATTGCTCAACCATCGCTCCGCCCCGAATACCGATCTGAAAGGCGTGGAGGCATACTTAAACATTAAAGATGACAGCTGGGATGTTGCTGTCATCAAATATCTCAACGACAAGATTTCTGAAACTGAATTTCGCAATTTGTCTCAAAATGATCTCAATCATTTAACAAAATCCAATTGCTACATCGGACTGAAGCAGTATCTCAAACACAATAAAAAAATGGCTACCGAGTCTTTTAATTGGGTCAAAAACAACGGTGATAAAACCGTTTTCGAGTTTGCTATCGCAAAATCCATGTTGAAAAAAATCGAAGCGGAGGGATAAAAGCGATGTTGCTTTTAGTCCGCTTTTGGTCACAATCGAATCTTAGGCTCGAATTACCGATCGAAGCAAATTGAGGACCCCTGTGTAATGACAAATGAGTTAGCGGAACAAAAGAGATCTCAGGCGAAGCCATGGGCAATAGCTGTGGCATTGCTTCTACTGGGAGTAGGTGGCATTATCTTTTACTTTCTGGAAAACGAGGCTGCATTTCCTGTCGCAACCATCAATTTGAAGATCTCAAAAGACGAAGTCTGGCAGCGCGTGGACGACTGGGCGAATAAGGTCGGCTATCCAACCGAACAGAATATTCGCAGCCTCATTTTCAATTCGGATGACCAATCGCTAGCGTTTTTGCAGCACACGATGGGATCCAATCAGGCCAAAAAGATTAGCCAGGGAGAAGTGCCGGTCTGGTACTGGAGCGCAAGAAGCTGCAAGGAACACAATCAAGAGCTACTCGAGATTGATCTTTCACCATCCGGGCAACTGGTGCGATTGGAACATCAGATTCCCAACGACAAGAAGCTTCCCAATCTCAGCCGTGAGGGCGCCCAGGCGCTGGCAATGCAATTCATCGATAAAGACTCGGGCTTAGCCACCAGGGATTACAAACTGATCGAAACCCATGAGAACTCAATGGTCAACCGCGTCGACCATACCTTCGTCTGGGAAAGCACCAATCGGGATTATGCGGGCGCAAAACCCAGAATTTCAGTTGCCATTACAGGTAATACTGTCAACGAGTTTCATTACTACATGTATCTGCCGGAAGAGTGGACGCGGAAGTACGAAACCATGCGTACCTACAATGAGCTGCTCGCAGGTGGCACATGTATCATCGCGATGATTTTCGCACTATGGGGTCTGTTTGTATTCTTCAAGAGCATCCCACTCCATCAAATTCGCTGGAAACTGGTCTTCGCAGTTGCCGGTCTATCAGCGTTGGCCAGCTTCGCATACGCCGTCAATGAGCTGCCCTCTAGCCTGGCCGGTTATGACCCGCAGAGTTCGTTTCCTGGATTCCTGGCCACGTGTTATGCCGGCGCCCTGGGATCGGCAGTCGGTTACGGTCTTTTGATGCTCCCGCTCACCGCCACGGCCGAGCTGTTGTATCGAAAGAGATTCGAATCGAACCTTTCGTTCGAAAGCTTCTTGAAGATTCAAGCCTGGGGGACGAGAGAGCTTCAGGTCGGGCTGGTAGCAGGGTATGGATTCTTCGGTTTGATGGCGGGTTATCAAATACTGTTTTACCTGCTCGGTCAACATGTCGGTATCACTTCACCGCTCGGTGTTAACAGCTATAAGGTGCTGGCATCGACAGTACCTGCAGTATCGGCGCTTGCTATCGGAATTATGGCAAGCCTTATGGAAGAATTCTTGTTCAGGATCGTCGGTCTCTCATTTCTGCAGAAATTCATCAAAAATTTCTGGGTCGCCAATATCGTGCAGGCAGCAGCCTGGGCCTTCTTGCATTGCAACTATCCGCAGCAACCGGCGTATGCACGAGGTCTGGAGCTCACGGTCGTAGGTATAGGGCTCGGTTGGTTGTTGAGGCGATTCGGGCTCTGGCCAGCGGTGGTGGCACATTTTCTGTTCGACATTTTTGTTACTGTTCAAGTCTTGTTCCTTGCACCAGATGCAGTATCACAAGCATCCGCCTACATAGCAGTTTTCCTGCTGGCGGCGATAGCAGCTCCATTAATATTGCAGGCGCGCAATGACAAATACCAGGGCGCCGGCGCCGAACTTCTCAACTCAGCTATTCAGCCGCCAGAACCAAAAGCCAAATCCGCACTCGAAGAGGAAGAGGGTCATGCTCCACTGACCATCGCTCTTCTACCAAGGGCCGCACGCTGGTCGATGGTGACAATCTGCGCCATTTTTTTGCTCTCTCTCTTTATTCCTTCGCGACAGATTTGGGCTGACCATGCCCCTGTCAGCGTTGATCGCGAACATGCGATCGCGTACGCGAGCGAGTATCTTCGCAAGCAAGGTTACAATCTCGATGGCAAGCAAAGCTCAGCTGAGCTGCAAGACGATACCGCAAGGCGAAATAACTTCTTGCAATACGCCTATGAGAACGTCGGTCTGGACGAGACGAGGAAACTCGCAGAAAAAGCCATTTTTCCTATAGTCTGGACAGTCAGGTTTTTCAAACCGCTAGAGGTTGAAGAGTTTGGTATAGCACTCGACGGAAAAGGACGGATCGCCGGTCCAGCGATTACGATTGCAGAGGACGCACCTGGCGCTCGCCTGGGAAAGTCCGAGGCCATCAAGATCGCAGAGAAGTCAATTGAGGAGTTGCGACCCGAATTCGGCAAACTAGCTTTCTCCTCGATTTCTGAAGTAAAAAGGAAAAACAGGACCGATTACACCGTTGAGTTCAAGATTCCTTCATGGAAGATTGCCGAAGCAGATTACATCGTCGATGCAACCGTTCTTGGTGACAAGCTCGGAAGTTACTCAACCGGACTGAATCTGCCCGATAAATGGAAATTCGAGCAGGCGCGGAAGCAGCCATGGAATGAAGTGGGCGGGTTGATGAGCATCTTGATGGGCGCCTTCATTATTCTCGTACTCTGGTCGACGGTCGGTCTTCTACGAGAGCGATCGCCCGTATGGCGAGTGGTGTTGATGTGTGGATTAGTCGCCGGGCTCTGCGCACTGGCGGATCAGCTCAACAACCTGCCTTTCACAGTAGACCAGTACGTCACAACAACACCGTGGGACAACTTCGTCATCTCTACGGTTACAGGCACCACGTTGAGAGTTTTCGGACAGTTCATGAGTCTCGCACTGATCGCCATACTCGCTACCGCGTCTTTGCACAAGCTCGTCGGCGAAAAGAACCTGAGAGAACTCCCCAGAATGTTGTTCCGTCCGAACCCGGATAACCGATCCCATCACGCCCAGATGTGGATGGATGCAACCATCATTGCTCTAACCTGGTGGGTCTTCGGCAAACTCTGTACTATCCCCGTCGACTATTTGTATGCGACCGCAGGAAAAATGGTTCCGTATCAGACATTCTATATGACCGCCACTAACGCCAACTATTTCTGCGGTGGGCTGGGATACTTCTTCGAAAATCTCGAGTTGACACTGCGGACATTGACATTCTTGCTCGTACTAATTCCAGTTCATAACAAGTTTTTCAAAAACAAGGTTGTTATGGCAGCGATAATTGTGCTCTACTCGTTACTCGTCAACTCGAGAATACATTACCTTTCCGATTACATGATCGCAACAGGTACTTCGATCGTAACGTATTCAGTGATGTATATCGGGATGATCAAAATACTGAAGAACAACTTTGCTGCATACATTGCGATTGCCTGGATGACGATGCCACTACCGATAGTGTGGGCACTGATTCATTACGCGCTGCCGTTGTATGGGTTCGACTTTGGTTGCGTTACGCTACTTGCAAGCCTGCCGCTAATCTATTCCACCTACCTGTGGTGGCGACAGCGCAAGTCCATCGGCGTGGCTCAGCCTGCATTAGGATATGTTGAAACAAAATAGTGCTCAGGCTCCTGGATTTTTCAGGAGAACACGACCCGACGGCAACCGCCGTGTGATCTGGTGGTCATCAAAAAAGGATAGCAACGCCATCGCATACTTCCGAGACGTCCCAAGCGCCTCGCGGAAGTCACCCGGGTTAATGTTGCGTTGCTTTTGCCAGACCAATTGCAGAGCCTTATGAGCTTTCAGCATAGAGGCAGCATCGGCTGCAAATTCATAGTTGACGATGGAAGCGCGCCCCTCCTGTTCGAGTTGAGATAGTGCATCCACGACATCTTGTTGCTTCCGGCCGATTTGATTGGCTATTTCAGAAATCTCGAGGCAGAAGTTAGAGGCCAACACTTCCAGGATTTTCTCCATCGCTGTCGCCATCGCGGGGTCGATGTTGTTCTTTTCTTTCTCGGCTGACGGAAGTGCTAGCTTCTCTTCGTTCTTAACAATTCGATTACTCGAAATCAGATCACGCACGATACTCTGAAAGACGGCACGATTAACAAGAGGCGCGACTTTGACCTTGAGCCCCTCTTGCGAGAGAGCGGACTCACGTCCTCCAGCCTTGGCAGCCTCGGTGAGAGCACCAATGATCTTGTCGACGAGGTCCTGTTTTTCCTCCTTCGTGATCAACTGATCGCCCAGTTTTTCAATCTGGCCTTTATCCATGAGCTGGGTAATTGTGCTCAGTCTCTGGACGTCAGGCAAAATTGCATGGACGGTGGACTCTGCCAGACTGCGCTGGGGAGACAGGTTGATCAGCTCCGCGGCCGCCTCCTCGAGATCGCCGCGCCAGACCATCTCGGAAAGGACCTTCAACATCGCACGAGAGAGCCAACGAGGTCTGGCAGTCAAAATGATTTCACCGCCTGCGATACCAAAATCGCCATGCCGAATGATAAACTTTTCTCCCGGGCTGGCAACGACAGGTTCCGTCAGTGAAAGCTGACCGACAACCGCCTGGCGCAACTCCGCTCGATCATGGGCGACATCTCCGTTATCGGCGTCAATCGGCATCAGCCAGCGCAGCACGGCATAACGTTCGGCGGTGCCGTGATAGAACCTGACGTTTTGAGGTTTCAAGCTTTCACCCTTGATCTCTCTGGAAGACTCGAGACCACCCAGATCAGTCAACTGCACAATCAAGGTGGATACCGGCGCCACGTTGGTGCCAACTACGGCCTGACCACGCTCGATAGTTCGGTTCTCCTTGAGGGAGATATTTATAGCCAACCGCTGTCCCGGAAATGCTGTCTCCAACTTATGATTGAATGTCTGAAGACCGCGCACGCGTCCGCTAATGTCTCCAGGTTGGATGTTGATTTCGTCGCCGACCCTTATCGTCCCGCGGGTGAGGGTACCGGTTACAACGGCTCCATATCCAGCTTTCGAAAAGACACGATCGATGGACAGAAATGCAGGTAAATCCCGGCCAAGCGCATCGTGTCGCCTGTCTCGCTGTGGCAAGTCCAGAAGATGTTTAACAATTACCCCCTTCAGAACATTGGTTCGCGAACCATCCGCACAAGAGAACGGGACAGTCTCCATGACCTTGATACCAAATCGACTGAGAAGCTCCTCGGCCTCTTCTACAGCAAGCTCGACTTGCTCCGGCTCCGCCAGGTCTGTTTTGTTAACGACCAGAATGCACTCCCGAACTCCCAGCAGTGTAAGTATCTTCACATGCTGAATTGTCTGAGGCATCACGCCTTCATCGGCCGCCACAACCAAGAGTGCCATGTCGATGCCACCGACTCCAGCCAGCATGTTTTTCAAGAACTTGCCATGACCAGGCACATCAACAAAGCCTACTACCAGTTCCGCTTGATCGGTTTCATCGGTCTGCAACGCTTTGAATTTTGACACCAGATCTGGTGCGATACTGTCTAGCTCACCGGCCGTCGTGCGAAAATGAGCGAATCCGAGATCGATCGTCATCTGGCGCTCTTTCTCTTCCTTCAATCGATCCGGGTCGCACCCGGTCAAAGCGCGGAGTACGCTGGTCTTTCCGTGGTCGACATGACCGGCGGTTGCCAATGTAAAATGTAGTGTAGATATCGGCTTAATCGCGGATTGGGTGCTCATTGGAAAGCTCTGAACGGATCTAACAATATAAACAGTTTATCCAGTTGCAACAATTCACATCATATTGTCGCAGTTTCACTGTTATTAAACGTAGCTCCTCCAGTAAGGAAAACAGTATTGGAGCGCATCAACGCCAGTATTTTCGTCGGGAAGCAAGCATCGGTGAGAGAATCCTAACAGTCGGATCTGATTGAAACGGTAGAATCATCGCTGGCTCGGCAATTTACGAGGATCTCTAAGTGCTTCATCAATATATCGACCCAATACTCGAGATGATCAAAAATGGTGTCGAGTCCTGGGGCTACCTGGGCGTGATCGTAATGATGGCAATAGAATCCGCCAACATCCCGCTTCCCAGTGAAGCGATCATGCCGACTGCCGGACTTCTGGTGCAACAAGGCAAGATGGACATTCACCTGGCAGCGCTTGCCGGTGCCCTCGGCTGTCTGATCGGCTCCATCCCGTCGTATTTCCTGGGACTCTGGGGCGGTAGACCGTTCCTCGAGAAGTATGGGCGCTACTTCTTACTTAAATCGAAAGACCTGGAATTGGCTGACAAGTGGGTTTCCAAGTATGGCGACGTGACATTTTTCATCTGCAGAATGCTTCCTGTGGTCAGAACCTTCATCTCCTTCCCAGCAGGGGTTCTCAGAGCGCACTTTCTCATCTTTTGCATCTTCACCTTCGTCGGATCATTGATATGGTGCTATTTCCTGACATGGGTCGGAATCAAATTCGGCGAAAACATGGAAGTCTTCCGCGATTTCTGGCATAAGTTCGATATCGCCATCGTGCTCTTCTGTGTCCTGGGATTTGCTTTCTATCTCTGGCATCACCTCAAACCGGAGCATAGCGAAAAGAAGGGTGCATAATTCGAGAACAGCAGGCTCCAGTGTACGGTATGGGTTTCAAACCTGAGACCTTATCGTCGAAGAACCGCTTCAATTCCCAAGCTTGAAAGTTATCGAACATGCCCGATGCCGGAGAGACGCCGGCGGTCCCAGTGGTGTGCCGTTTTCGAACGAATTCCTCTGCGATAAGTTTTCAGCGAACCTCAACGATGAGGGCGACGCATGACTGGTAAGAGCGGCGATGCCATGCGTCGCCCTTATAGGGCCTCAACGTTTAGGAAACTCATCGTCGAGGTTTCCTCCCGTTAAGGAGAAGCGCCGTTTGAGGCAGAAATCATTTCGAGGTTCGCCTATTTACCCTTTCGGTATTGGCGTCGCCTTGTGCTCTGACGAATATCAAGAAGTTCGTCAAGGAGCTTTTCGCGATCAGGCCCATCCCAGCCCTTCAGCCAGTGATCGATGGCGGCTTGAATCATGCCACTCTTGTCCGGCGAGTGGGTTCCGTAAAGCTTCTTCAGTTCCAACCATATCGATTGCAAGGCGGAGAGCTGATCGGAAGGCAGCTTGATTGTATAAGCCACATAATTCTTCTCTCTAGATGCGCTTCTTTGCTGGCGCTCCTGAGTGGCGGTCGAGCGGTCTGCGCCTTCGCCAGCCCCCGCTGCGTCATCCGGGTCATCATCAGCCTGACGAGGATCCTGCAGAGGATGCGAATCAAGCTCGCTGCCTGGATTCACGCCCAGCTGATACAGCTTTTCATAGTCAGGTTGTGACATGCCCCTCTCCCTGTGCCGACTGTCCAGGTTCAATCCTCCAACGATAAGTTATTCGAAAGATCCGGCCATTTTCACCACATTATGCAGCAACTCATGGGAACATTCCCATGATCCGGCTTTATTTTTTGCTGTTTTTCGCTCACAATGCCAGTAGTCAATCGAAAGTAGAGCCATGGGTTGTGGCTCGGCGGGCAACATGATTCACGAAGTTATACGGGCGATAATTCAGAGAGTGATGAGGGACAAGATCCTGATGGGTCTTATCGTCATTGGTGTGCTGGCTATCTTTATGACAGGCGCCAGCGAAGACGGCTCTAAATCGAAGAACACAGAAGAATCTCTTCCCCCCGGCGCGCAAATGCCACAACAGGGACAGCCGCCTCCGCAGCAGGCGAAGGAAGAGGGACACGATGAGGCTCAGGCTCAGCAGCCACCGCCCGCCCAGGCAAAACCACAATTCGCCATTGAACCGACCTTGGCGAGCGACTTTGTGAAGTGGTGGATGGGCGGTGCAATGGACTATCAA
The DNA here is from genome assembly GCA_964541355.1 of uncultured Candidatus Obscuribacterales bacterium. Classification (GTDB taxonomy): domain Bacteria; phylum Cyanobacteriota; class Vampirovibrionia; order Obscuribacterales; family Obscuribacteraceae; genus JADYXR01. Next base: position 3,807 of record CAZISK010000021.1, on the reverse strand, counting down.
GCCAGTACATCGCAGAAGAATCATCAGGAAGCGTTCAAATGGATGAGCCCTGAAGCGCAGCAAACCTTTCAAGAGGCTTTCTGGAACGACACAATGGCTCAAGGCATCACATCCGGCATGCTGGTGGCGGCTTTTCAGCCGGTTTCAGTGCAGGCGCAGGCAGTTAATCCAGATGGCTCAGTCGTGGTGTCTATGAAAGGCTCTTTAGTTTTGCAGATGAACGGTCAGCCGGCCGACACCAGGCAGGTCGTCACAGACTTCCTTGTAAAGAAGGAGGACAGCGGCCTGAGGATTGCAGCCATTTGCAACCGCAGCTATGCTCAAGCCCAGTCACCCACTGCATACTACTATTAGGCTACTGTGCGCCTTCCGGGCAATTGTTTCTTTGATTGAATCATCCGTTCTGCTGGCGAGGCGCCGTGGGAATCGGTGTGGTAGTATTTAACCCACACGACCATTTGATTGTCATAGTCCTTTTGGACAAGACAAATACATGGTGGTGAACCTCGCGCCGAGGTAGCTCAGTAGGTAGAGCAGAGGACTGAAAATCCTTGTGTCGGCAGTTCAATTCTGCCTCTCGGCATCTATTAAACTCTCTGAATTGCTTTTCTCTTTGGACTGTCTCGCCACCAGACGGGAAAACCCGAGGCACCCTCGAAAATGCGCAACACCATTTTGCCGAGCCTTATGATTCCACATATGGTGCGCAAGATGCTCATCTTTTTTGCGATGCTGCTGGTTATGGCTGTCCGGCTCTGAGAACACCACCAGCTCCGAACAGGAAGCCTGTCTTCGAATAATTGAAGACGTCGATATTGTCCTTATTGCACTCAAAGAGCGTGACACCACCTGATGACAATGGAGCCTTACCATAGGCGCTCGCCACCTTATTGTTATGTTCACTGAAGGAGAAAGATGCAGTCTTCCACTTTGATCCATCAAGTTTCTTGAGTTTCGAGGAGAGAGGAGACCCCTTCGACTTCTTGGTGAGATCCGGGCCCCAATTGCGCTCGTAATTCACACCTGTCTTTTTGCTCTCTTCCGCCACGGACTTGACGCTCGCTGCTCCCGCGAGGCTCGCATGATTAAAAGAAACGGTTCCGACTTCAGTGAGCACAAATTTTGGATCGAGCGCAAGGGTGATCAATCCGAGATCAAGAGTGGTCGTATTGGTCTGAATCAGGACATTCTGGCCTAAAGTGAAGGTAGGATCGACCTTCTTTGTGCTGGCGTTGATAACGTCTATAAGTAAATCGGCAACTATCTGGACTCCGTTAGCAATCGTCAAATTGCCTCCGGTATTCTCCAGATCAATATTGCTTGTGGCGGAGGAAATATCGCCATTGATATTCAAGGCGCCGCCGGTTCTCAGGAAAAAGCCAGTTTGGGATGAGGAGGCTAACAAGTTCAGAGTTGTGGTGGCAGTTCGCAGAATGGTGACCCCGCCATTATGAGCAATGGCGGATAGCGTCCCGTTGCCGGGTTGAAGTGTCTCTAAAAGCTTCGGAGTAAAGAGAGTATTGAAGCCAGTTATTGTGATTGGAAAACCAATCCCGCCACCGATGTTTTCATTCGCTTCCAACACGACATTGGCATTAAAATTGTCTGTGAACAGAACCGCACCATTGAGTTGACCGATGTCCTCACCGGCGCGCATGGTGACATCACCACCGACATTAACGACATTGCCGACACCCATCATAGCTATGTCGGCATTGGCGATAAGCGAGGCGCCGGGCACCAGTTGCGCCGCAGTAGATCTGGTACCGTCTGCGTTGTAGGTTATCGGTCCGCCAGACGACTGTGGCGACGCTGTAATGGCAGTGAAGTTGCCGCCACCGCCTGCGCCACCAGAAGTCGTGATGTTACCAATCTGGATGGCGCTCCCAAAGCCGATAGGGCCGTTATTACCTCCGGCCACGAGGAGTACGTTGCCGTTGGCGCCGGTGCCGGCACCACTGGTGGTTATGTCTGCCAGATCGACGTCTACGATACCGCTAACAGTGGAGGAACCCGCGAAAGCGAAGAGTGAAACATTGCCGCCGGGGCCATTGCCGCCGGTTGGAGTTGTAATAACATTGCTATGAAGACCAATCAATCCTCCAGTAGAGGACGCGGTACCATCAATAGTGACGGAGCCGGCGGTTCCTCCAGGAAGGGTAGTCGTGTTGGTACCTGAGCTGGTGATGTTTGCTCCGGCAATCATGGTGATATCGAATCCGGTGCTAGGATTTCGAGCTTCGATTGTTGTTCCGTCGGCCGACGCAATGTTTCCTTTGGCTACAATCGTAAGTGCCTCTGCAACTGACAAATTGCCAGTAATGTTAATGTCCCCGGCCGTATTGAAGAATGTAGGATCGCCTGTAAGGCAGGTTTCACCAATGTTAAGCACATCGGTCGAAGATATCACGTGACCGGCGAGGCCTGTCTGGCTGACGGCGCCGACGAGCTGATTGACATTGACGTAGTTGGTGCCGGCGCCGCCGTTAAGATTGAGCTCTTTGCTCAGCAAATCGCCCCCGAAGATGTGATTGTCAAAAACGCCGCTGTAGTCTGGCGTTCTTACATTGATCGCGCCATTCTGGGCGGCGATCACACCATTATTGTTATCGATGACGAGCTGTGCATCGGTCGGTCCATTAATGTTCACGTTGCCTTGCGCTTCGATTCGGCCATTGTTGGTCATGGTTGGAGCGAACAAGTTTACAGAGTCGTTGGCGTTGATAGCGCCGGAGTTCTTAATTTCAGAGCCCGCGGTCAACGTGACGTTGCCGCTGGAGGATATCGTGCCTGCATTAGCAAGAACTCCACGTGCGTTCAGTTCGAAATCGACTGACCTCGACCGGGTTGCACCCGACGCCTGCAGATTGGAACTGATGGAAGCTCCTTGTTGATTTGTAATGTCCTCCGCCCGAATCGTCCCACCAGCTCTTGAGTTCGCGAGCGCAACAACAGAACCATAATTGTTCAGGTCTCCCAGTAGCGTGAATTCGGATCTCTTTCCGAAATCACCATAAGTGGTGACTCCCGAAGCGACCGTAAGATTTGAAGCACGGAGATGATCGTTGTTAGCCATAATTTGAGAAAAGTCGACAGAGCCGCCTTTGGCAATTCCATTTTGTGATAAAACCAGCTGTTGTCCTGATCCGCCAAGAACCTGCTTCACCGCAAGATATTCCGCCGCGGTAACCTGAGACCCCGCATTGAGAACTTTCGCTTCGCCGCCCACTGTAATCTCAACGGATTGAACACCGTTAAACAGGTTGTTACCGAGAACAATATTTTTGGCATCAGATGTCAGATCAAGATCGACGCCGCTGTTCAGCCGGAGGAGATGATTGTTTAGAGACTGCAAGGTCTGATTGGAATTGTTTCTCTCTACTCTATTCAAGTTTTGATTTGATGAGATTGCTTGGCTGCCCATGGAGCCAGAAGGTCCGGACGGGCCTGGCACGAGATGGGGCGGAAGCTTAATACCGCCAACAGAATGAGCGCGCCGCCCGTATGTTTCTCTGAAGAGCTGTCTTGCTTCTCGATTTGAGAGACTGCCGTTTTGCGTTCGAAACTCTCTCATGCTCTGCCGACCGTCAAATGCATACGCAGGCTGCAACGACAGAAACATTGTTGTACTCAACAAGATCGAACTCACTTTAACAGTTTTTAAGTCTTGTGCGGCTTTAGAGTCGGAAGGAGCCATTTTGAGTACCCCGTAAGTAATTAACGCAGTGGCTTGCGGCAGTCCTATACAACATAGGCTTGTTTGCAACGAATATAAGGGTACAAATTCTACAATGTTCGATTAAGTAG
>CAZISK010000020.1:0-21189 GCA_964541355.1 uncultured Candidatus Obscuribacterales bacterium | reverse complement strand
TGCCAATGGATAAGCGTGGAGACGCTGGTGAGGGAACAGATAATTCCAATCTGGCGAATGCCTGATCCAGGCTACGGCAACATAATTATGTATGGACCCTTGTGATCAGTAATATGCAATAGTGCCGCTGTTTTCGTGACCTCGTCAATCACATCGCCGGCATCGGAACTCGTTTTCAACAAGCGGAACTGTTCGCTCTTCAACATGGCGTCAAGAATTGAGAATTCACCCTCATAGACGACTATCGACGGGCTGCTGAATGTCTGAGCCAGATCTCTCCTACGAATCGGGTGCTTGATCGCTGTTTGCCAGGCTTTAGTTGAGTCTGTCTCAGAAGTGATTACCAGCTCCATTCCCGGCATTAGATAGAGGGTTTTAGATTCTACTCTTACGACCACGTGCCCCTTCCATCGATCGTGAAAGTCGCGAATGTAAGTTGCCGCCGACGAGGCATCTATCGTTACGACACTACCCTCTTTCAGCTCGATCGAACAGTGCGGCGAATACAGCGTTGTTTTCTTAGCGGGGCAAATTAGAATGCTGCCCTTCGTGAGCCGATAATTGCCGTCCGTCTCTTTTTGCAAGGTGGTACCGTCGACGGTGACAAGCAAGCGGAAGTTGGGATCTTCCTCTATGTGTGCAATCTGGCGATTGGGAAACATCCATTTGACCTCATCCGCCTCCTCGACGACAGGAGGAGGCGGAAGTAGCGCTTCGGGCGCGGCGCTGCCGGATGGTTCGCTCGGCTCCTCCAAAGGCGCAGCGACAGCCGGTAACTTCGCCTTAGGCTGTTGTCTTTCAAGTAGCGAGGCCGACCTTTTGTCGCTCCGAACCTGGTCTGATTTTGATTTCTTCTTGCCTGGATGAGCAATAGGTCGCACAGACTTGTTAGAGTTAGGGCGCTGTGGGCTAGACCATCCAGCGCTTTGGATGGTCAAACACAGCAAAAAAAGAGACGATCTGAAGATTAATGAACCCGTTCGTGATGAATCAAGCACAAGACTCTCCTCTTATCATTAGCACCGCGGAGCAAAGTCCAACAACAGAACGATAGTTTTTTGGATTCGAGAGACCCTAGATCTTTGGCATTCTACCTCCTTGGCTTTCCTATTAGCGCGATCGATTCAAGACGTTCCGGCGTTTTGTCAGGTAGAATATGGTCCGATGTGGAATTTATGGTCTTTGTGTCATTTTTCTCCGTCGAACGGTCGTTTGCAGGTCGCCAAGATAAATTCCGCCGGAAATCATTATGAGTTGCACTGACTATCAAACCATTATCCGCCAGTGGTTCGAAGATGTGATGGATACACACATTTCGAAGTGCGACTCCTGCGCGGAGTTCTTTCTGGGACTGAATCAGCTTACGCTCAACTACCTCGAGCAGCGCCGGCTTCATGCGATGACTACCTATTCGCCGGGCGAACCAGCATCGGCACCAACAACGCAACACTCGGCGCCGGTAAATTTTCCACAATTCCCGCCGGAGTTGCAGAGCTCATTGGGTCGGCTCAGCAATCAGCCGGAGATCGATCCGGCGAGCCCAGGTCTGATCTGCAACATAGGCAGATTTATTCTGGACGAGCGTGAATTGGAAATGTTGAGAGGGATGACTACTGAAGAGCCCGGCGAACTTGGACTTAGAGTCTTAACTATAAAGGCGCTCGAGGATCTGCGCGGCATATTGAACGATATAACCCGACACGAGGACGTAATTGGCTGGGCAATCCTGGGCAGCGACGGACTTATGGTGGCGGGCGTTCTGCCGGAAGAGATCAACGCAGAAAACCTTGCCGTGCGCGCGCTATCGGTCTACATGGGCACCGAAGATATGCTCGAACGCATCGGAACTGACAAACTTCAACAGATTATCTTGTGGAGCGAGGTAGGCTCGGTATTCGTCGCCAACTTCGGAGAAGGAATATTCATCACGATCTCCAACGCCAACCAACCAGAGAAGGTGGTTCGAACATTGAAGAAAATTCGCGACGTGTCTTAGACGCATCATCAGGAATCCCTCATGCGAAGAAACAAACTCTCATTGATTATCGCTTTACTCCTGGCGATCGCCACGGTCGACGTTGCCCGCGCTGAAGTAATCCAGGCCGGCGTCGAGCACAAAGAGTACTTGCCGCCCGTGTCCCAAGGCTATAAAGCAGGTGCTCACTTCAAAGCTCCGGTTCAGGTCGCAAGAGTGGCATGGTTCCCCGTGCCCGATTGGCTCGCCGGAGCCTGGCTCAAATCGGGCGACATGGAGACCTACGTAAAAGACTTCCGAACCGGAGAAGAGATCACCAAGCCGATCTGGCTCGACAATAAAGTTAGACTGGCGTTCGGACATCAAAGAGACTGCCTGGGCACGGTCTGGCATGCAGAAGTTCTGCCATTTCGGGCAGACGGTAATCGCGGTCGTTCAACCGATCACCGATACGTCATGGACATGACATGCCTGAAGTCACAACTAGATATGGTATCACTTCGCTTCCATAGCAACGTCTTCCAGGTAGATCCGCAAGATGGTGAAATAGAGACGACGACACAACAAGAAGAGATTGTTACCTTTCGTCCCGACAAAGAAGGAATAATCGCCACCGCAAGCAGCACGCGTACCTTTGACGAAAATGGACAGGCCATCATACAATCCAACTCGAATGCAGAAAGAAGCAAACTCGCGGATTTCGTCCCGGTCAACGAGTTGAACGGCATCAACCTAGTGGAATCGCTAACGCAATTCCTGACCTCCAACAATATGACCAACCGATTGTCCAGCCATTAAGAACCCCGGTCCCGACTCTACCTCATGGCATGGAATACGCTTACCAGGCGATTGTCCAGCGGCAGTACGAACCCTCAATGGTCCCCACCCTGCCTGTTGGTATAGAGTACGCGCAACCATCCGTTCTTCCAAAAATAAAGCAGGAAGAGCACCGATATCGCCACCATGAGAAAGAGCGCGAACGGATAACCCAGATCCCACCCCAATTCCGGCATGTTCCACGGTGAGTTGTGCTCGTAGAAATTCATACCATAGATGCTTGCCACCAGACTCGGTGGCAAGAAGACGGCGGCGACAATCGCGAGCAATGTCATGCACTGATTCATCTTGTTGCTCACCGTCGACATATGCAGGCTCATAAGCTCTGATGTCACATTGAGATAGTATTCGACCATGTCGAACATGTGGGTGCCGTGCTGCAACAATTCTCTGGCAACCCGCTTGTCGCCCTCGCCGGAGTAGTATTCGGAATCTCTGGCGTACTGGCGCAAAGTATTGTGCAACGGCAGCATGATTCTCTTCAAAATAAGCAGCTCTTTTCGAGTCCTGTGAATCTCCGACATCGCATTCAGCCGAGCTTCCGCTAGAATGTCGTCTTCTATGCACTCCAACTCTTTGCTGTACTGTTCAAGTATCGGTTGAAAGCTGTCTATCGAGGATTCGACGAAGCGCTGGAGCAAATAGAGTCGACCGTCTTTTTCGAGCAGGCTATGTTGATTTCTGACGTCTTCTTTCACTTGCTGAACGGTCGGAATCGGATGTTCATGGAAGGTAATCACCGTATTCCCATTTTGATAGACGGACAGCTGCTGCAGTTCAATTGAGCCGTTCAGTCTCAAAATCGGAACGACCAAAAGCAGCTCATGCTTCAACTGCTGAGAGAACGGCTTCTGGTGAACCTGGAAAATATTGCGCTGAATCGCCTCGCTTACATCGACAATCTTGAGCACTTCGTCTACGGATGCCTTGTCGGACAAACCCTCTACATCGATCCAGACGTGAGGACACTGCTTCACCATCGGTTCGATCTCTTGTGCATTTTCAACAGTCTTGTCTGTCAGGCACTGCGCACTGAACGAAACGATGCTGATGACCGTTCCGTCGGAACGATCTTTGCGCATGAGATCAACAGGTTTACAGCAGTGCGTAAGAGCTTTACGAGCAGCACCCACGGGCTTTTCTTTAAGTTCGCGCATGTTCTTTACCTGATTCTGAACCTGATCAGCTTGTAGACTGTAATACGACCACCAGACCGTGGCAATTCGGAAAATACGAGTAGCGGGCTTTTATGTCACAATGGAGCCGTCAAGGAGAGCTTTATCGTGCTCAGAAAGTGGTTGTTCAAAATCCTGTTGGTGCTTCTGGCGCTTATGTGCTTGCGCTTCTTTGTTCAAGCACGCTATATCCCGAGCTCCTCGATGGAGCCCACCTTGCAAATTGGCGACAGACTGGTGATGGAGAGAGTTTCACACAACAATGAGCGGGGCGCGATTGTATTCTTTTCTCCACCGCCTATCGAGATGGGAAGGGATCAGTCGATGGATCCGATGAGTATCATGGGCCGGCTTACCGGGCTGCCCTGTTTCCCGAACGACGTGACGTTCGTAAAGAGAGTAATCGGTATACCGGGCGACGTGATTGAGATTCGAGAAGGTGTTGGAGTCTTCGTTAACAAGCAACTAATGATAGAGCCATATGCCAGAGAAGCGCCTAACTACAGTCTTCTCTCTGAAAGCGAAATCGGCGGGAGATCCGCCATGGGTCAGTTCACTCAACCATATGCCGGGAGCGACAAGCCAATCGAGGTCCCAAAGGGTATGGTGTTCGTCATGGGTGACAATCGCAACAACAGCGAAGACAGCCATGTCTGGGGATATCTACCGACCGACCGCATAATCGGTCGGGCCTGGTACTTCTTCTCGCCTATTTCGGAATCGTGTTGGGACGCCAACTGGTGCCGACCACAATAAGCGCGTATCGGTCTTTGATTTAAGAATTCATTCCGAAGAAGCCTTTCAGCTTGTCGGTGGCATTCAGGCGTGGCTTGTAGAACTCCGCGGTCCATCCAGGTTTGCCGCTGGCTACCTGATCGGTGACCTGACTGCTGCTTGCCATATCCTTGATCAGCTTGATGATGGAACGGCACTCATCAGCGGCGCTGATGCCCAGCGCGGGTAATGGTTGACTGACATACCCTTCGCCCGGATTGCGTGTCTTGCCTACGAAGCGCGCGAACTCACGCGTTGCGCTGTCACCTTTCCAATGAGAAGGAGCGAAACCATTTATAGAATCCAACTCGTTGAAGGTTTTTTGAATATTATCGCTATCCCAGGTCACTAGAGCCTTCTCGGCAAGAAGCTTCAGCAACGACTGCCTTACTTCAGCATAGGGCTTGGCGTTGAAAATGACGGATTGATTGACGCCGTGCTGTGCAATTTCGTCGCTGGACACCATTTCGGAGAAGCTCGCCAGCGCTTCGAACAGCGCTTTTCCAGTGTGATCGGTCACAGCCACTGAGACAATAGACGGCGTCGACTTGCCCGATGCATCGCTACGTCTGGTCAGCTTTGCCGCTAACAAAATCCAATCGTCGCTATCGACGTGATATCGAGCCCACATAATCGATCGATTTCTGTCCATCGGATTGGGATGGACGACTGCGTCGTGATCTTCGTTAAAACTCATCACGGTTCTCCAACGAAGCGCGCCAATGCGCACGGTGCTTTCATTTCCTGTCATTTTAGCTAACCAACCAGGGTTCGAAATTAAGGCCAGTTTACTAAGCCGTGAGATTCAGGGTTTATGGACAAAACATTCACAACTCTTATGCGGAATCGAACAGCGCCCCGCCAGCCACACGATCAAAGATTCGCAGCTCCAAGAGCGATCAAAAGACAAGAGCCGCCTTGCAAAAGGGGGCTCTTGTGCCGTCGATCTATCAGGTCCAAATCTAGTTTTTCGGAGGTGTAATCACCTCGCCACGCACCTTCTGAGATGCGCCCGGAATAAGCGTTGCCGACGTAGCAGCTTCTCCAGTGAAGTCTTGATGGAATTGAGCCAGAAATTCATCGCCCGGTTTGACCTCAGCTTCGACGCCCTTGATGATCGAATCCGCGATCAAGAAGCCGCCAGGAACGCCGGAGGCAAGACCCATGGCGAAGCCTTTCAGCCTGCGGTGAGGCACATTTTTGCCGACTGGATGGAGGAATGCAAACGACGGGTTGATGGCGCCGACGATACCATATGCTACAGGCACTATACCGAAGCTCAACGCGCCCCCGGCGGAAGCGGCTCCGCGAATAGCCAGGTGGGCTGCCTGATGCTTGAGTTGAGTGGAAAGAGGTCCAGCGATTTCGCCATTATCATTAACGCCTAGAACGCGACCTTCGTTGACGTTCTTCACGATTCTCGATCTCTGAGCAGGCTTGGCCACGAGCGGGAGATGCTCGCCCTTCTGCGTGACGATCTCATCAAACTGTAAGCCTATAGCTCCGTTGGCTCTCATCCAGCGCTTTCCGGAAAGCTCAGCATGAAGGATTCGGCGAGCCTTATGGCAAGTGACCACACGGCCGACAACCTTGTCGCCTTTCTTGGCGATGAGCTTGCCGCCAATCGTGATATCGATCTTGAGCGCCGCTTCTACAGGGTCGCCAACTTTCGTAAGCTTGCTTGTAAGTCCAGAGCTGATAACGACCGGGAAGCATGCCCCGGAGCTGATCTTCGTCATGCCCGGCTGATCTTTGAGCTCCTGCCACACTTCACTCGTCTCGGATGCACTCGGGTCATCGCTGTCGACTATGAGCACGTCGTCTTGAACGACGTTGGACTCGACCCCACCGGTCAACGGCGAGGCCTCTTCTTTCAAGACATCCTCGATCGAAAGAACTTCGCCGGGATTGCCGGCTAGCGACTTCTGTTGCTTAGCTGGCGGTTGGCCGACTTCGTGCAGATACTCATGGCTGCCGGGCAATGGCGCCGAGCCGAAGGTATTGGGAAGGGTTGCGTTAGATACGATCTTATCGTTGATTGGAAGTTCGAATCCGCTGATCTCAGCTCCATCCGTGACGGCAGCTAGCGCTCCTAAAGGCATAGACAATGCGATGACCGACGATGCCAGTAGAAAACTCACAGGTTTTCGCAGCTTGCTGTTCATGACCACTCCTTTCGAAAACAACGCAGAACAGAGCCGCTCGCTTGTCGCGCTCTCTTGCACTGGGTCATTCGACCTTCCACTTCCGATGCTTTTTACTTACACCGAATGAAACGGAGTTAAACCCTTGAAAACCAGCATTAGTCCCGTTTTTCTACTTTGAAACCGGTCTTTTTCAGCAGGGTTGCCCGATCTCGCTCAGACAACTCCTTCATGCCAGATTTCCAATACATTACGTCCAACCCGCTCGGAGAGTGTGCCAAACCCAACCCGTGCCCGAATTCGTGAAGCGCAAGCGTATACAACTGCTCGACGGTGTAGTTCGAAAGTCTATCGAGATCATAATCCGGACAGTAGAGACGTAGATGCACCTTATCGAGCTCCCTGGTGAGCTTGCCATTGGCTCCTTGCACAAAGCTTCCTGTAGCCCCGCCACCAGAGCCATAGGGGATTAGATCGTAATTGCTGAGTCGTTCGATATAGATATCTGCCTTTTCACGATCATCGACGTAGACGACCTTATCTTCCATGCCTCGTGTCTGCTTCCACTCCTCGACCGATTTTTTCATGTAGGCATAAAGTTTGGGTCCAAAGCCTCGATCTTCCGATTGGTCGATGAACACCTTAAGAGGAAACCGGTCTTTGGACCAGTAATCGCTCTCGTATCCTTTCGTATAGTCCTTCGCATCTTGAGGACAACGGCTTTTTGCTTTGAGCTCATACTTGAGATCGGCTACCATCCATCCGATCTGTTGAATCTGTTCTGCGTCCTTGACTTTATCGAGCTTCGCTGACGCCTTCTTGTAGTTGGCTATCGCCCTCTTGAAATCTGCCTTTGCAGCATCAACTTGACCGAGAGTATCGTTGATGACACCACGAGAGGACAGCCAATCGGCCAGAGGTCTGCCTGGTGAGCTAGCACGCTTGTCAATCATTTCGGAATACAGCACTTTAGCCTCTTCCATCCGATTGGAGACACCGCATATGTAGGCGAGCTGCCACACGCTACCGAGCAAATCATCTTGAGTGCAGGCTGGATTACTTCTCTTCATTTCAAGCATTCTTCGAGAGACTTCCGCAGCCTCGTCGTAGCTCCTGTTGCGGCTGTAGGCATCAGCCAGCACATTCCAGAGATCGTCTATTTGAGGATAGACCTCAGGGCTTGACTCTTTCCTCGTCTCTGCCACCACATCTAGTTGCACCGGCAAGGGCAGGGAAGAGAGTTGGCGCACGAACGTCTCTGAATTTCGTGGTGACTTTAGTTGTGATACTACCTGTAGTTCTTCTCTATTGTCGACCCTGGACTTGGTACGATTAATATCCGACATCAGTCGTGAAATTTTCGAGGCCTGCATCTTTTCTCTGCACACCAGAAGATGAAGTCCTCTTTTCATGCAGTTGATCGCTCCGATCGCATCTCCCTTACCCAGGTGAACACGACCAAGCGTACTGTGAATCATAATGCAGGATGCGTCATCCGGATCGTTCTCGAGGCCTACCTGAATGCATTTGTTGAACACCTGGGCCGCTAAATCGAACTTCTGCTCCCAATAATACGATTCGGCCAGATCATAGAGAATGCCGACTGTAGTTTTTTTAATCGGTAATTGGAAATGTTCGCGAATGCATACGCTTTGCCAAAACAGCCGTTGTGCCTGCGGCTTGTTGCCCGACTTGTGTTGATATGCAACGTGAGAGAGGGCCCCAACCAGTTCTTGCAAGTCGTCTTTGCTAAATTTCGTTGTCACAAAGCTGCCACTACCTGCGGTATCTGCCTTCGAGCCCATTTCTTGTTGTCCGCGAGGTTCACCATCCTCGTACAACTTGCGATATCCGAATTCGTTGCCTTGAAGTATTTCTCCATCTGACGACGCTTGTTGGTATCGGGAAAGCAAACTGCAATAATGGGTTTGACTGGGTGAAGGAAACTGATGATTGAATGTTGGATGTGACCCTTCAGAAGCGACCAACTGTGCAAATCGAACTTCGACGCACCTGGTCATCTGCTTGAGAGACGAGTTCTCCAGTGCAAATAAGAAGAGTCCGTTGGGATAACCATCGACGTGACGTCTGCAATACTCAAAAGTGGCGTTGTACTCCAGATAAGCGCCCATGGAATCGCCAAAATCGGCAAGATTATCGGCAGAAAGCCACATGGTAATCTGGCGATTGTAGTTGTCCTGCAGCGACTCTCCTTTGATCGAATTCTTTACTTTGGCGAAGAGAATCTTTGCTTCTTTATACTTCTTTGACAGCTGAAGCGACATCGCTTCTGCCAACTGCTTCCTCAGGTCGGTGAATTCGCAATCGGAAGACAGTTGATGCAACTGCACCCGCACGTCATCGAAACCGGACTTGTCACCGAGCTTTGCAAAAAGCATCGACTGTACGAACAGCAGCTCAGACTCCACTACCTCACCGTACTTATGGCAGATGGCACCGCGATCGTCTGGATGCGCAAGCAGAGTGCAGATTCGAGTAAGCCGCAACGAGTCGTTAACTCTACCCTGGAACAAAAGCAGCTCCGCACGGCGAAGAGCAGCGGCCCTCGTGTTTTGATCTACCATCTCCCTTAGGTCGGCATATCGCTTTTCGAAAGCAGCTTCAGACTCGATTTCTGGTGGTCCGGATTTCGGCAGCTTCGTGCGTTCAAACTTACGATCGGTCACAAGGTCCTGCTGCAGGACCGCTCTCAGACACGCGACCGCCTTACCCGTACTTCCCTGCTTTAGTAGCACCTCTGCCAGTGCCAATCGAGCAGATCGGATCCTGAGGTCATCGGCTGGAAGCTGGTCTTTCCACGTAGATATGCTCAAATTGAGAAGTTTTGCAGCTTGCGAATAGTTGTTTTGCCTGATAAAGAGTTCAGCCAGCTCCCGATCCGGCGTTACGCCGATGATCGTGGTCCACTTTTCATTGTCAGTGGAGCATTCGACATCCTTCGCTGACAAGATATTCTCAATCGACCATTTGCTTTCAGCAGCAGTTGCTGCAGTCGAAACGAATGTTGATAGAGATAACAAAAGGGCTGAGAACTTAAGTCGCGATTTTACATCTCGCACAAAGCTCAGTTTTAATCTAAATCTTCGCATCCCGCCAACGTCCATTCCGGATTTCAATACTACTTCAAAACAATGTATCATATCCCTCTCTACATCCACAAATGCGACAACCGAATTACTACCTCGCGACCAATCATGAGCGATTATCAAAACAAGTTTCAATCAATAACAGAGCTCGTCCAGGGCACCGCAAAATCGATTATGTCAAAAATCGATCATTTCACCTTCAAAATGCTCGTCGATTGCTTGAAGAACGAGGACTATGAGGCGGCAACGACAGCAATCGAGCAGCTGGCAAAAGAAAAGCGTCCACTGAGCATACCGCCGCTCTATTATGTCTGGAAAGCGCATCCCAACGCGCGAGTCCAGGAGAAAGCGATGAAAGCGCTCGAGATCATCGGTGACAGGAAGCAGATCGATCAACTCACACAGGACAAATCAACTGAAGAAGCTGTGAAAGCGTTGATACACTTCTACGGCAACTATAAGCAAGGCTAATAACTAGATGACGTCCCGAAGGACGTCACCTAACTACCATCACCTATACAGTTTTGTAGCAATCAGAGGTTCATCACCGCTTTCGGTCGGGTGTCGAAGCGCTGCTTGAGAGCTCCGCCAGAGGTCTGGTTTCTGGTTCATCGACGGTGCTACCTACATTCGATCCTGCCTGGCTCTTGTCATCACTATCGCCTGTCGAGATCGATACGCTCGCAGCACCGCCGCCGTTGTGTTTTGCTCGGAAAAATCCGAATCTCTTTGCCAGTTTTTTGGACACGATCCCGGCGAGCAACCAGCAACTCCACGGCACCAGGGCATACCAGAAAAGATTCAAAGCGGCAAGCCAGGCGATTCCACCCGCCAGGTATTCGGTGCCGTGTTTTTTCTTCCTGATTATGTTGATGATACCGCCGACAATGGCACCCATTCCGAGTATGGAACAGACAATATTCAGAACGTTCGGAAGAATGCGACAGATGTTGTCGAAGACATCGCCATTATTGGCGAGATTGTGGACACTCACCGTACCGGCAGTGTTGACTCCCATAACTGAGGTAGCATTAAAACCCCGCGGACCCATACTTCCGTTTGTGGCGCCCTGGAGTATTGGTGAAGAGCCATTCCTGACCGGTATGGTTTGCGTTCCGGTGTTGTAGAAGGTGTTGTTCATCCCCATTTGTTCACCTATAACTGCTTGACTGCTGAAGGCATCTCCGAAGCTCCCACCAGAGCCGCCACCACTGTAGGACGTGCTGGGACTGGGAGCCGAGCTGTAAGACGATTCCGATTCAGCTGAAGCCTGTGGGGATGAGCTCGTAGCAGAGCCTACGGCATTAATCTGCTTCTCAGGTTGATCGGTTGACAGACTGAAGGTTGCGCCGCTCAGCACAGAGTCAAGGGAGACACCCTCAGGCACTTCAGCAGCTACCGTAGTAGTTAAAGGTGCACCACCTGCAGTTTTATAGTCTCGGTCAACTGCAATGAAGGATGTGAATTGCGTCATGATGTGGTAATTCACGCCCATGCGCGTAACGAGCTCCCTGATTGAGCTATTCAGCGTTCCGTTCTGCACACCCACCCAATCCAAAGCCATCAAATCATCGACAACCGAACGGGCCCAGATTTGTGCTATATGATTGTTCGCCTGGGTATGATCCGGAAGTGTCACATCAACAACCTGGGAGTAAGGTTTTCCACCCGCGTAGCCAGCCAGCTTCACTTTGCCATGACCAGGTTTCGTGTACCGCGCCTGGAAGTACAAAGGTCTTTCCGCCCATACGTCAGATACTTGTCGCGGAAAAACATCAACCAATTCAATTCCTTCGGTCGAAATTTTGACATCGGTCAATACCGGCGAGGAGATCCTATCGTAAAACTTTTTCGCTACGACTTCGCCGGGACTTTGCAATAAGATGACTTCCGACTCTCCGCCACCGACTTTGGCCATTTCTTCGATCAGGAATCGATTGACGCTACCGCCGGTACCGAACGAAAACCACCTGGCATTACCGCGTGTTCTCTTTATGACCGACAATACTTCCATGTCGTTGCCGACGTAGCCATCTGTCATGAAAGTGACAATGCGCAGCCTGTGCTCGTCGGCAGGTATCTTGCAGATCGCCTCTACCGCCGGCTCCATCATCGTGCCGCCGGAGGCTTCCAGCGAGTCGATGTATTTGAGCGCTTTCTGAATCATCTTGGGGTTTGCTTTTTCAGGTTGACTGAACAATGTCCGTGCATCAGAAGAGAAGGAGAGCACCTGAAATGTGTCGTTCGGATTCATATTCTTAACGATATAAGACAATGTCTCCTTTGCCTTTAGTAGCGGTGTTCCAGACTGAGATCCGGAAGTGTCGACGACAAAAATCATCTCCTTGGGTGCTGCCGTCGCTGGTGTCACACGAGCGGGCGGCAGCAACATCATGCTGACATATCCCGATTTTCCAAGCCGCTCTGTAAAATAGCCGCCACGCACTTTGTCACCGGCGACTTTCCAGGAGAGGACAAAATCCTTGTTAGGTATCGAGTGCTGATTGGCCAGATCTATGTGCGCTTTGCTCTCACTTAGCGGATTCAGATTAACCGAATGAGTCGGACAATATACCTTGTTAACCGACACTGCCGCGTCTATATCCATTGAGATGGAGATGTCATGCCCGGAGTCGGTTTTGTACGGTGGATTGAGATTGGATCCTACCAACTCGGAGGAGACAGCACCAGGAACCTGACCATTCTCCGAAGTCATCATGGAAGGCGGGATGAAGCGGGGACCGACGACCGTAGGGAATGCGAATGTGTAGGTCCCGGCCTCGTACGGCAAAACGTCTACGTAGTGAATCACCACATCAACGTCTTTGCCCGGCTCGATATTGGCGACCGATTGAGAAAAAATGTTAGGTCGCTCTTGATCCAGGAGCGCTGCGACATATCCTTGTGATTTCGCATTGTTGTATATTTGGCGAGCTTCCTCCTTTCGTCTTATGGTACCGCTTATGGTGCGATTGCCTACATGCATCTCCATCTCATCGACCGCTCCAGTACTGGAAAGCGGAAAGGTATAGAGGGCTTCGATCTTGTCCTTGAATGGGTTGTGAAACTTTTGAGTGACATTGACACTTGCTATATAACCGGTGACCTTGACTGACACATCCGTGTGCTTGAGTACGCATCTACCAAGTTTCTTGCCTTGGGGATCGAAGGCATCAAGATTGCCTGACCCTTCACCGCTGAATGTCGGAGGCTTGACACCAGGAGCGGCGCTTGATATCAACCGAAAGTATCGACCGTCTGGAACCCTGACGGTCTGTTTGTCGGGCAACAATTGAAACAATGGGAATGACTGCGCATGAGCAGACCCCGAGGTGAGCATCGTCGAGAGCACTAGAGCCGCAGCCGTCACCCTCCGAGACTTACTCAGTTTTTTTACTGTTTTGAAAAACATGACAAATTCTCCGTAGCGGTAAAAGAAAAACGGCAGGGTAAGTTTGGATGCACAAGAGCGCAAAGAAATGCGCCCTCGAATGGTCGAGGTGCCAGATACTGCTCAATTGATCTAATCATTAGTAAGTGTTTGAAGCGCTCGTAAATCGAGCACTGTTAGCATAACGGCTCGATCGCCCCATACCAATACGAATGGCCCTGTTCGAATTCCAGGGAAAACCCCTGTTCACGGACCGACCAGCTCGCCGCGGCCGGTAGCTTGCAGATGCTCGCTCAACGACATAGGCAGGTTGACTCCCAACCTCTCACCCAGCGGCTTGAACAGAGTCGTCCGCCGCATCAAACGGATGGAATTGGAAGTAGATGTGGGGTTGCCCCTCTCATCGTAGAAGCGGCTGGTGCTCTGGGCTGTTACCATGTGTTGCCCGGACGGCGAAAACTCGGTCACACGCTCCTCCGTGTACGAATCGAATATCGAGTAATTAGTCGGATCGTAGATAATGTGATAGACCCGTTGCCAGAGAGCCACCCCATCTGCTCTAATCTCGAGCGGTTTCATCGCGATAGTGAGTTGGGCATTGGCGAAATTCTCAAGCGGTATCGTGTACATAAAGGGCGTAATGTTACAGGACCAAACCGTGCCTTGCTTGTCGACCTGATCGCCGAAATGATCAGCCATTGGCGCCACAATACCGTGCGGTATCGTAGTCAGGAACTGTTTTCTGTGATCCCAAGATTTCAAGACGCGATAATCTTTAGAGAGCCAATCACCCGCCATCCATTCCGGAATTGCCATCCAATCTATAGTGCGCTGATAATTCGGAAAACCGTTGAACGGCTTACCTGGATGTGTTTCGGGAGGCAACTCGTCAACAGAATCAGGAAACGGCCAGGGACCAAACTCACCCTGAGGATAGGCCGACGCCGACAGCGGCATTAAAATCAATAGGGCCAAGGTGAGTATCAGTCGCACCACTTAAAACGCACCAAGAGGATGACAATTGCCATTATGGATCAGAACGCGGAAATAAATGAAGAAAATGCGCCTGATGATCCGGAGCTCGATTTTATCAACCCGGCGCCCTCTCGTTCGGCGTCGCTAATCCAGAAGTCGGACCTCTCCGCCGGCTCTCAAGTAAACTGGCCGGTTCGCTTGATTGGCTGCCTGACATTGCTGAGCGGTCTGGTAGCAGCCGTCCAGCCACTGGCCGCGCGCATCGCGGCGCACCCGCGCCTGTTCTCCATCCTGGTTCCATATGATTACTATCACCTCAGCAAATCTATTCATGTGGTCTTCGGGCTCTTTCTCATTTATCTGTCCATCAATCTATTCAAGCGCAAGAAGAATGCATGGTTCGCCGCAATACTTCTGGCTGTTCTGTCGGCTGTTCTGCATGCCGCCCAAATGGGAGCGGAGCACATAGGTTGGATCAAAGACGCAGCTCTTCGTGACTTTATTCCTCAAGCGACATTCACGCTGCCGGTACTGACCGTGGTGCTGCTCTCGTTTTATAGAAAACAGTTCACAGTAGAGAGCGAACGACCGAGATTGAGCACGGGATTGGATATCTTTGCATTGAGCCTGAGTTTGGTTCTCGCATATGGAACTCTTGGATTCTGGCTACTGGAACGACATGACTTCGGACTCAACTTTGAGCTCGCCGAAGCATTCGTCAGGGCTGTCAGAGAGATCTTTTTTGTCGGCAACATGGACCTGATTCCGCAAACTCGCTTCGCGTATTGGTTCCTCCAATCATTACATGTGTTCGGTGGATTAGCAGCCGTCTACGTCGCCTACAGTTTTTTCCGCCCGATCCATTACAAACTTACGACGCAAGAGAAAGAGCGACACATAGCCGAAAACCTGCTCAAGCTACACGGCAAGGATGCGCTCGACCACTACAAAACATTGCCTGACAAATCTTACTTTTTCCTCAATGATGGCCAGGGATTCATCGCATATAAAACAGTGTTGAACGTAGCAATCGCTCTAGGCGATCCGATCGCCCCCGATAACGAGCTGGAGACGCTCACCCAACAGTTCCGCACTCTTTGTCGCAACAACGACTGGAAAGTGGCATTTCTTCAGGTCAAACCAAACAACCTCGAAATGTTCAAGCGCATCGGACTTGATGTCTTGAAAGTCGGAGAAGAAGCGGTCATCGACCTGGATAAATTCGTCGCCTCCACTGCCAGGGGGAAAAACTTCAAGTCCAAAGTCAAAAAGCTCGAGAAAGATGGTTTTGTTCTGGAATGTCACAAGCCACCACATACGACACTACTGGTTGACGCAGTCGAAGCGGTATCCAACCAATGGCTCTCATTGCCCGGGCGCAGAGAAAGGGGCTTCAGCCTGGGTTGGTTCGATCGGGAAAGTGTCGAGAAGGAGATATTGTTTGTCCTGAAAGACAAAGCCGGCGAGATCGTCGCATTCGTTAATCAGGTCCCGTCTTACGCGCCTGGAGAAGCTTCGATAGACATGATGCGACATAAGGAAAGCGTCCCGAACGGAACCATGGATTTTCTCTTTGTAAAACTCCTATCGGCATTGCATGACAACGGCTTCCATTACTTCAACCTCGGTCTGGCAGCACTCTCCGGGGTAGGAGACGAGCCTGAGGCCAGTCTCGAAGAGAAAGCCATTCACGAAATCTATGAACACATGAATCGCTTCTTTTCATACAAGGGGCTACGCAGATACAAAGATAAGTTCGAGCCCGACTGGAAGGAGAGCTTTCTCGTTTACGAAGGCGGTCCGCCGGGACTGATAAAAACAGCCCTGGCAGTTACCAGGGCTGGAGAGTTAACTTGGGATGATTGAAGAGATTTACCAATAGTTCCTTCGTCCACCACCCATTGAATATCCATATCCGCCCATCATGCCGTATCCACCGACACTGTTGAAGGTGCCGTCTGTGGGCGGTCTTCCCCACGAGGCCGCTCCCATTTCACTCTGCAGTTCGTTAAAGTAGTTCATCTGCATCATTTGATTGAACTTCTGCGAATCCTTCCTGTCTTGAACAGTCTCTCTCATCGCGGTGATGTCGGTGCCAAGATTGGACATAGTCTCTGACTCTGATTGTTGCAGTTTGTTGATGCTTGCTTGCAGCTGGTTGATGTAGGCCATCTGCTTCGCTTTGAATGCGGCATCACGCTGCAGCCAGTCTTTGAAGAATGCCAGCTGAGTGGCATCGTCTTTGCCTTTCTTGGCACTACCGGCGGTGGGCTTCGATAATTCGGATACCCGCTTTTCGGCGTAAAGGCGATATTGTCCATTCTTGGCATCTTCGGCTTGCAGCTCGTTTTCCGCGTCGATCTTTTGTCTTTGATACTGCTGGAGCTGCGAGTTGTTAATGCGCAACATCTCCGTCTCGTCCGAGAATATGCCCTGGTCGGCGCCGGCTACCTGAGCAGAAGCGGGAGCACCGATCAATGCCAAGCACATGATGATAGGAAGGCTCTTCCCTAGATTTTCCTTTGCCGGGAGTTTCATAAATTTGCTCCTTGTCCACCGTGGCATCTATTTTACAAGTTGGAACTTTAAGAGAGTCCAAGACTTTCTACCCAAGACAAGCGCAAAACAAAAGCATTTGTATCGAGTGTGTCTGAGGGTTCATATGATACACAATATTCAACCGTTCGTCAGGTCGGCTATACCGTCCAGCCGGCTTTGACAAGCTGCTTGGATCCCTCACGGACACTCAAACCGGAGAGACGATCCTGATTTTTTACAATAAACTTGTGAACAGCCTCGGGATTGGCATAGCTATACTCGCGAAGAGCCCAGCCAATGGCTTTTCGGATAAAAAACTCCTTCTCATCGGCGCGTTTCAAACAGTATGAGAACAAGCGCTTGGAATCGGTGTCTTTTTTGTGTTTCAACTGGCTCAAAATTGCCGTTCGGCGAATCCAAAAATCATCGTCATCGATCCAAACGTCCATGATCGGCGCTATTTCATCGCGGTTGGTCATAAGCAAATGGCCGACGAGGTGGGAGGCGAGAACGTCGACAAAGTCCCACCAAGCGCCGTCTCTGACTAACTCTTCGAACAGGTCTAGCGTCTCGGGAACAGCCAGATCGACAAAAGTGGTGGCATAACCCAGAGCGATGTATTTTTCCTCGCGATGATTTAAACCCCAGAGTTTTCTTATCGTCGCTTCGTACTCTTGCCGATCTCGCGGTCGGTACTCTCGCTTAATGGCTCGTAAGATCGGCTCTCTATCAGGCTTCTGAACTCCGTAAAACGGCATATCGGTTTTCATATAAGCGGCCATTTCGGGCGCTTTTTCTTGATCGGCGACTTGCCTGAGTCGCGTCGTCACAAAGTTGATGATATCGCTGGTAGTTGCAGTTCTCTTAACGCTCATTTCAACGCACATATGGAAAGAATGTCATCGCCCCAGGGGACGAAGTATAGGAAGGATACAAAACGACGCGACTACATAAATTATGATTGGCTAAAAAGGATCCTTAATTCTAGTTTTTCTCATCAAATTGATTGAACTCTTGGCAAGGTTTGAACGTTTAAAGAAGTGTGGGGCGAATTTTCTTGCCCTCCACGACCCAGGAAAGTATTTTGTTAGGAGGTCGCAATATGAAATGGCAATTTTTGTTGCTGGTTCTGGGAGTCGCTGGCTCTCTGTCGTGCCAGGAAGCTTGGAGCTACAATCCACCCGGAGCGGCAGGCGGTCTCGGTCATGGCAAATACTGGCACTACAATCCCGCCGGCAAATCCGGCGGATTGGGCAGAGGCTGGATATACAATCCACCAGGCCCAGGCCAGGTGCGGTATACCAATCATACCCGCAGCAATCCACCCGGAAGAGCCGGTGGTCTCGGCCACGGCAAGTATTGGCAATACAATCCCGCCGGCAAATTCGGCGGATGGGGAAAAGGTTGGGTTTACAACCCACCAGGACCTGGTAGAGCCAACTTCTCCCACAAATCGATGAATCCACCTGGACCGCTAGGCGGACCCGGGCACGGACACTACTTGCGCTAATCCCGACGATGCCTGAATCGGCATTTATGCTAGCTAAGTGCTGGTCCGACAGTCCGAATAGCTGACACAGACAACGCCCATGTTTACGTTTGCTGCAGCGCTTCGCCGGGTACATCGGCAGAAGGAATTTTGCAGGTGGAATGTCAGGTGTTAGGCACGGTTATCTCCGGAAGGTATCAGCTCGTAGAGGAGCTCGGCAGAGGTCATCTCGGCGTCGTATACAAGGCCACGCAAGAGTTGAGCGACCAAGAGCCGGTCGCTATAAAAATATTGACGCGGGGCACGGAGCGAGATGTGCAACGCTTTCAACGTGAAGTACGCGCCGCCGGCAAATTGAATCATCCCAATGTCGTGAAAGTGTTCGACATGGGGAGCACCGCAGAAGGTGCACCCTACATCGTCATGGAACTTCTGGATGGTACCACTCTTCGAAGAGCCATACGAACAGAAGGAAATATGAATGTCGACGAAAGCGTCGAGATCTTTATCCAGATTTGCAATGCGCTGCAACACCTTCACGAAAACGGCATCGTGCACAGGGATCTGAAGCCCGCCAATATCATGCTGCTTAACAAGAACGGCAATGGTCCTATGGTGGTAAAACTGGTCGATTTCGGTCTAGCGCTGCCAGCCGACCCTGAAGCAGCAAAGGCAGAGAAGGTTACACTGGACGGATATGTCACTGGCACACCAGCGTACATGAGTCCCGAACAATGTCTTGCCGGTCATGTCGACTCACGCTCGGACATTTATTCACTTGGTTGCTGTATGTTTCGCGCGCTCACAGGACTTGCGCCGATCGCTGGCGCCAGCCCACGGGACACTATGACAAAGCAAGTGAAGCAACCACCGACACCATTTGCCCGTGCCGCCGCTGCAACAGAGATACCGTCAGGTCTTCAGAAAGTCATTATGAAATGCCTGGAGAAGAAGCCGGACGACCGTTATCAAACGGCCAACGAGATTCGAATAGATCTGATGGAACTGAGAGACGGCTAGGGAGAAGGGCGACGTACGCGCATAGTCCCTCGGCGAGGCTTCCTCGCAACAGAATTCTTCAGCATCGAGGAACGGTTTCGTTATCTCCAAATTGAACGATGTCGATGCCGGCAAGACGCCGGCGGTCCCGCTTTCTGGTCTTCCTTACTGCGCTGAACAACCTCATTGCTAAGCTTGCCCCAAACAACAGCAAACTCTCGAAAGGAATATCCCTACTGGTAGAGACGTATCGAGCAGGTTAGAAAAGGTTCAAGTTGAAAACCGATACTAAACTCGACACCACGGCAAGACCTGCAGTTTCTTGTGCTACAGGGCTGGTATAAACGTGGGAAACCAAGGTATTTCAAGGACTTTCGTTACAGTGCGTAATTTCCCGATTGTCACAGCCATTAGCATTGACTATACTCTCGTTGACAAGCGCCGGAATGCATTTCACCGTCGACATGTCTGATGCGAAAGGAGCGTCATGATGTTCTTGAAAGAGTTTGTAGACGACGAAGCCGGAGAGGCCACCAACGAATATGGTAGCGTCTATCTTCTCGTCGCCGTGGCGCTTTTCTTTGTGTTCGTCACGATGCAAGGTGGACTAATAGTCACCGTACAGACAATCGCCAACGAATTCGTCAACAAGCTGGATTCTCTCAGCATCGCCAACTCCGGGACGCATAAGAGCATTTGAAGCCGTGCGACAAGACTATACGCTAACTCCAGGGATAATCACCGACTCGATTACCCGCCTGGAATATGGCCAGACGGCGGAAGCAATGAAGGTCCAACCTTTCCAGTAATAAAACTTACCGGTTGGCAAACAATACAATACCGGGTAGACATCAAAACCATGATGCCAGTACTTCAAGTGGAGTTTCCAAAGATACTGCTTGGTTTCAACCCATTCAATAGTCTGAGGTAGGGCAGTATCGCATACAAGCAGAGGGACAACGGCAAAACTGCTCAAAAGGACCTTAGCGCTTCCGCCACTGAACGCCTTCTTGGAATAGTCCAGACCTTCCTCGAATAGAGATCTCAGGTCTTCGGAGTATGGTGCCCTGACATAATCTACTACCAGATAGATTGGAACGCGCACAATGTTCCAATTCACTTTGGTGGCCAGAATTGCCACTTCGCGATCGGTCGAAATCTGCACATTACGCCAGATAGTGAATTCTTTCGCCTGCAATGCCTCATCCAGGCGTTGTACAAAATCGAGGTATTCCATGGCAAGCATTCGGCAAGTCGAAACAGTTGAATACGGCTTAGCTACCGCATCCACCGCCGCTGCTGTTGAGTTCGTTTTCTAGAGCGACAGCCTCTTCGTCTCGGCCGGTCTCCTGGAGAACCTGTATCAACAGCTCTTTAGCGCTGGGCAACGCCTCGTCTCCTGCCGGCTGGAGCTGTTCGATTGCTTTGCGCGCTATTGCTTCTGCACCGGCATAGTCTTTGGCATCGAACATAATCTCGCCAAGCTGAATAGTCGCCTCAATCACTTCGCCATCGTCTTCGCCAAGATGTTTTGTCTTCGTGGCGACGCCGCGCTTGCACCAATCGATGGCCTGCTCATGGTGCCCACGCTCGTTCAACACGAGGCTATATTCGAGCTCAAAATCAGCGACCTCCAGGGCGCCTTCGCCCGCGATCTTCTTTCTAAGAACATAAGAGCGCTCAAATCGCGGGTCTGCCTTGTTGAACCGCTTGCGCGATTCATAAAAATACGCGACCGAATCTATGGTGGCGGCAAGTGCTTCAGCGTCCTGCTCACCAGTCTTT
>CAZISK010000019.1:0-21276 GCA_964541355.1 uncultured Candidatus Obscuribacterales bacterium | reverse complement strand
ATATTGTAGGGCGATACTTCGGTCTTGAAGTTCATACCGTATATGCCTGCCACTACGGTCGGTGGTGCACAAATGGTCGTGATTATGGTAAGCAGTTTCATCCCTTCGCCAAGGCGGTTGCTGGCGCTCGAGAGATAAACATCCATCATGTCAGAACCAAGCTCTCTAAAGGTTTCAATCAAATCACAGATCTGAACGGCGTGATCGTGACAATCTCTCAAGAAGACCAGAGTCCCGGATTTGAATATCGGAGAAGAATCCTTCAATAACAGGCTGATTGCATCGCGAAGAGGCCAGATCGCGCGCCTCATCACCAATAATCCTCTCTTTACTTCATGGACTTTTGCGATGGTTGTGCGGCTTGCCTTCTCGATGATCTCGTCTTCCAGCAGCTCAAGACGTTCTCCGTACTTTTCGAGCACTGGAAAATAGCAATCGATGAGCGCGTCCAGGAGCGCGTAAGCTAAATAGTCGGATCCCTGAGTTCTGATTTTACCGAGCCCACGTCGAATGCGATCGCGAACTCTTTCGAAACAGTCGAGAGGCCCGTCCTGGAAGGTTATGACCAGACCTTCCGAGATGAAAAAACTGACCTGCTCCGTAAGGAGCTCTTCCTGCAATTCGATCATATGTGAAATTAAGAAGAGATCTTCACCGTACTGCTCGAGTTTCGCTCGCTGGTGGCTGCTCATGACGTCTTCCAGAGCCAACTGGTGGATTCCGAAGAGCTCGCCGACTGTAGTGATCACCTGGGCGTCGCCTAGACCCTCGATGTTCACCCAGGCAACGTGCCACTCACTGCCTATGGAGCTGAGGCTTGCCAGATCTTCAACCTTCTTTTCGACCACTTCGTCGGCCTTATATGCGATAAGGGTTACGACCGGTTGGGGCGCATTCGGGTTGGCGACCAGCGTGCCTGGCGATAGACCGGGCACTATACGCGGGGTTTGCGTGGCTGTTTTGCGGCGGCGTCTTTTCCCTTTTGCCATTGGCAACTCCTCGATCAACCACCGAGGTTATAACACGATAGAGTTAGAGGAGATCGTTTAAGTCGTCCTTCATCGACGTATAGTACTGTCTGATCAGTGCCTGTGCCTGAATGATCTGGCGATGCGAAAAGACATTTATATATTTTCTGAATATGCGAACCAACTCTTCCAGGGTTTTTGTAAGAGCTAGATTACCTGGTTTGCCCAGAGCCGCTACGGCCCCTATCAGGAGCAAAGCGGAATCGACCGATTTCTCCTGGAGCAGATCGCTCTCGACCGCCTTCACGATACTATCTATGGTGGCGTCGTCCAGGCAGGCGGAGCGTAGATCCTCAGGCAAAAGTCTCAC
Organism: uncultured Candidatus Obscuribacterales bacterium; assembly: GCA_964541355.1. GTDB lineage: Bacteria > Cyanobacteriota > Vampirovibrionia > Obscuribacterales > Obscuribacteraceae > JADYXR01. The sequence goes on along the minus strand of CAZISK010000019.1, from coordinate 19,938 downwards.
CCATCGCAACTTCGCTATCAGATTGGCGTCCCAGTCGCGCACCAGGCATCGCCAGGCGACCGCAGTCACCTCTTGCGCGGCCTTTTGATCGCCATGTACGTATAGGTAGTTGGCTGCAGCTCCAAGTAAGCCAATGACATTTCGAACGCCAAAGTCCGGATAAAAAGATCTGGTTGCTACTTCGACTGAGTCCGGACTGGCCCCTTTTAGCGCTTCTCCAAGCGCGCTGGAGGTTGCTCTTGTCAGCTCGCCCTTGAGATTGATGCAGGCAACCATAATTTCCAGTCGAATGTACTGAACCTTCAAACTGGGGTTTAATGCGACCAGTCTTCTAACGTCCGCCGCAATGGCGTTGGCGTAAGAAAGGCATCCTAGCCGCAAGTAGTTGGTCCCCAATTGAATCGACAGGTCTACGAATGTTCTGGTGAACTCTAGGGAGTCCTTCTGATCCATCCAGATACTCAGGGCCCTTGCCATCTCCAGTATTTCGATCGATGCTTGGAGGTTACCGTTGCGCGATCGCTCAACAGCCCGGACCTCAATCAGCTTGATCGTTCCAAAACTTTTGACGAAACCGAATCGAGCTTCCTTTTTTATGATTTGATCGATGTTTTTATCCAGCGTTTGGCAGGACTCCACAATTTTAATAGCTTCGCTTTGCTTTCCAGAGAGATAACTGGCTAGCGCTAAAAGGAACAAAGACTGATCTCGGCGAAGGTCTGTTGTGAGAAGACTGGCAAGTTTGAAATGGTTGCAAGCCGTTTTCAGGTTGCCTGCCATCGCGAAGGCGCGTCCAATGCGGAGTTGAATTTCAACCATCTCTTCCGGATTGTCCTTGAGGAAGTCCTCCCGATGAGTCTGAACTCTAAGATACGCTGTTACGGCTTCGTCGTACTTGCCTGCCTGGAATAGTTTGTCTCCCTTTTGAAGTGTGACGGTTGCCCACCTGACAGGAATAGACTTGCGCATGGAGAGGTCGATGAATGCTTCGAGATTGCCTTCTACCGATTTCCTTACATTCGCGGCCCGGGCCTTCAGTCGAATTGATTGGAATCGTCGTGGCTGGGATCGTAATACCTGGGCCTGGTCGATGGTCGTGTTCAACGCTTGCGCAATTTCATAGCGGCTCTGCTGTAAATCTATTCCATCAAAGAATGCGCTTAGCCTGGTTTTGACTTCCGGGCTACTGCCTCCATCCGGTTTGATGTCAGGCAATCTGCTCAATTCATCTGACGTGGCATGAAGGGGTGGTATCGAAAGCGGTGCTTCCCAGAGCATTCTTAGAAGGATGCGGGCGACATTCTTGAGCTCGCTGGACTCATGCTCCAGGAGAATGCGAAATAAATCCGAGGTTTCCGGAGATTGAAGATCACGTCTTTTGAAAAGAATGCAATCATCTCCACCTTGAAATTCCGTATATAGATCGGACTGAACTCTTAGAGCTGTCAGAGAGGCGTGAATTAACCAGGTCGAGAAATTATCAACGGCAGGATCAAAGTGAAAGGCTGTTCGCATCGGGTGCTGATAGTTGGGATGACCGAGTTCGTGACAGTCCATGCCTCTTAGTGCCGGAACGTAGAGGGCGTCGTAGTCTACCAGGCGCAGCCCCTCTTTGGCGACGAGGATGTTGCCGTGTTGAAGATCGCCGTGCGCGATGTCGGCATTTTCCAACTCCATCACCAGGTGGAAGAACTGTTTTTGGAGCTCGCTAATCTTTTCAGCGTTCTTGAAGTGCCTGTTGAGGAATTGATCGAGGGTATCACCATCAATCCACGGCATTTTTATGATCGGGAACCAGTCTCCATGCACTTTGATCCCTTTTTCCAGATAATGAAAGTCAACCGTGCAATCGAGATTGTCGAATAATACGAACTGGCTTATATGCTCGTAACGATGCTGTTGGTCTGGATGGAAGCGCAAAAAGCAGCGAACGGCGAACGGCTTTTTGCCGCATGCGAGCTTGTACACGCTGGCAAACGATCCGGTATATGACCTGGGCAATCCAAGCTGATTCAACTCGACCGTAGCCGATTGCAATTCTTTGTCGGCAAAACAGGAAGCCGGATTTTGGATGGCTTCGTTGTAGTCTTGCGGTGTGGGCCAACTCATTTCGATTCACTGTCGCGATTGTCCAGCGATCGAGTTTTGCCCGCGTTGCAGGTCTTATAAACCGATGAAGTCCGGTCCACTGCCCTGTTCAGTCGGCTTTACTCGAAGATTGACCTCGGGGCAGACAATCTCACAGGTTCTGCAATGGATGCAGTTTTCCAGCGACATACCGTGCTTTCTGACGTCTTCGATTATGTCGATGCGATGCACTTCGGCCGTGCAGTCTGATACGCAGGGCGTATCTTTTCCGAGCGAGTCGTACTTCGAAATGCACTTGACGCAGGTGCCGGCATCGAATTCATCGATATGCTTGTTGCCTTCGTGATACTTGGTGGAGGCATAGAATACGGCATCCGGTCTGGAGTAGATCGTGTTCTTCTCGAACTCCGGCTCGTCGTATTTCGGAGTGACATATGAAGGTACGATGAACTGATAGTCGTGCTCGTACTTGATCGGTCCGATGTCGAACTTTCCTTCGATCAAACCGAGCGAGCGTACGCCGTCTTTTGTCGCTCCTAGCGGGTGTTTGAAGAGAACCTTCAAGCCGCCTATCCAGCCGTTGGTTTTGTCGACGCTGGCCGCAACATCCGGAAGGTATTCTTCGAGCAGCTTCGGATTCTCGATGAAAGCATGACGGAAATAACGGTTGCGATACAGATCCTTGATCACGAAAGAGTCTTCCAGGCGCTTCTGGTACGGGGCGAGCGCTGCTTCCGAGCTGTCGTTCTTCATCAACGCATCGAAGAGCACTTCGGCGGCCGTGTATCCGCACTCCATAGCGCGGTCGATACCAGCGAGGTTTTTTACGTCGAGTACGCCTAAAGCATCGCCCAGTATTACTGCTCCCGGCACGGCGAATTTCTTAGGTAAGCTGTAGTAGCCGCCTTCCGGAAGAAGAGCAGCGCCGTATTTGACGAGCTTGCCGTCTTTGATCATGGCCTGGATCCAGGGATGCTTTTTATATTCCTGCAGTTTGTGCTGCGGATTCATGTTGGGATCTTTGCTGTTCAAGCTGATAACCATACCGATCGTCAGCTTGTTGTTTTTCATCCCATATACAAAGCCACCGCCGAAGGTGCCGTCTAGAAGCGGCCATCCCAGGGTATGCCAGACTTTGCCTTCATAATTTTCTTTGCATTCCCAAACTTCTTTAATGCCGACCGACCAGATTTGCGGGCAATCGCGCAGTTTGAAGTGATCGATTACATCGCGGGAGATAAAACCCTTGTCGCCGAACGAGGTGAATTTCGCATAGACGTAGTCTTCTTCCGAGGTGGCGTTTTCCGTGACGGCCACGCCTGCGACTCTACCGTTCTCGAAAGCGACCTTGTGGGCCGAAAATCCGGTGAACAGGTCGATCGTGACGTTCGGTACCTCTTTTCCCTTTTCCTGGACTTGATGTGCCATCCAGTTGGTGACGTGGGAAAGTGTCAGTACAAGATAGCCGGTCTTGTCGAACGACTTGGGATAAAGTTTGGGCGGAATATCCCATTTCTTGTGGGTGCCGAGCACGCAGAAATTGCTTTCGTTACAAACTGCTTCCACCGGAAATCCGAGCTCTTCATAGTTCGGCCAGATTTTCTTGAGGACATGCGGATTGGATACGGCACCGCTCATGATGTGCGCGCCAAACTCTTTTCCTTTCTCGAGGATCGCCATCGAGAAATCACGTCCGCTGTCTTTCGCCAATTGCAGGAAATGGTAAGCGAGCGTGAGATTGGAAGGGCTACCTCCCACCAATAACAAATCGTACTCAATGCGTTCCGACAACTGCTTTAACCCCCTCGGTAGACTGTACTTGTTTGAACTGTTTAATCATCTCAGGGATGATCTGATACACATCACCGACAATGCCGTGATGTGCGAACTTGAAAATTGCGGCATCAGGATCTTTGTTGATTGCGATAATCAGACCCGACTTGGACATGCCAACGCGATGTTGAATCGCTCCGGAGATTCCGCAAGCGATGTAGAGCTTCGGTCGGACAGTTTTACCGGTCTGACCGACCTGGTGTTGGTATGGAACCCAACCGAGATCGACTACTTTTCTAGATGCGCCGACGGCGGAGTTCTCGAAACAAGCCGCCAGATCTTTGAGCAGGTCGAATCCCTCGGGCATGCCCAACCCGAAGCCACCGCTGACGATGACATCGGCTTCGGCCAGTTTGATGCCTTTAGCAACTTCTCTGACGATTTCATTTACTAGGAGGCGATGATCCTCGGTTTTCAAATTGACAGGTATCTTTTTGATCTCGCCTTTGCGCTTGGAATCGCGGTTAAGCGGCATCATGACACCAGGCCTGGTGGTAGCCATCTGCGGGTTTTTCCAGGGACCGAGAATACGTGCTTTGAGACTCTCGCCGAAGCTGGGGCGGATTGCGTACAAACAGTTGGGGTAAAGACCGATCTTGGATGGATCGACTTTGCTCGTGTGCTCGTACGGTCCGATGTCTAGCTCTGTGGTGTCGGCGGTGAGACCGGTGTCGAAGTGAGCGGCAATCCGTGGAGCCAGATCGCGTCCAGTCGTGGTGGAACCAAGAAGTGCCGTATGCGGCTGGGACGGAAGCGACTCCAGGAAATCGCAGACCACGCGGCGGTAGGGCAGAGTTCTGTAATTCTTCAGCTCTTCGTGATCGGCGACGTATACGATGTCGGCACCGTACTCGACCAGGCGTTGCGGTATATCGCCTAGGTCGTATCCCATTACGACGCAGAGAAGCTTGCGACTCATCTTGTCTGCAAGCATGCGCCCGGCACCAAGGAGTTCTAACGTGACCGGCTGCAGGTCGCCGAGAATATGCTCCGCGATAACCAGCACGTCGCCGATTGGGCAAATGTCCGACATATCTTTCAATTCGGCCTTTGCGTCTTTTTTAGGTTCCGTATCTTCTGCCATACTTTTCGTACTGCTGATCCAAGTTACTGTGCCACTACGGGCGCTACCGCTATGCGACTATTGCGGTTTTCCATTCACCGAAAGAAACTCTTTGACATTGGAGCCTATTATGACTTCCCTGACCAGTTCATCGACGGCTTTGCCCTCGTGCATGTTGCAGCTGCCACCCAGTTCGCCGACCTTTTCGGTTTTGGCGACGATCGTAGGCGAGCCCTTCAAACCACAACGTTCCGGGTCGGCTCCGACGTCGTCCAGATTGATGGTTGTAATGTACTTGGCGAGCTCTTCCTGCTTGCGCTGAAGTTGTTGTACTCTCCAGGCTCCGCGGAAGGACTTGTATTCGAGAGGATGATAAGAGTTGGCTATTGTGACCAGCACGGGCGGATCGGCAATAACGGTCTGGTGACCGCCTTCGATAATGCGGCGGGCGTGGACTTTGCCGTTCTTGATCGAGAAGTCTTCACAGTAGGTGACTTGCGGAAGGTTCAACCTTTCGGCTAACTGTGGACCCACCTGAGCAGTATCTCCATCGGTGGTTTGCAGTCCACAGAATATGATGTCAAACTCGCCTACATAATTGATGGTTTTATAGAGCGCGTAAGCTGTCGCCAGAGTATCGGAAGCGGCCAGTCGCCGGTCGGACAACAGGAAGCCCCTGTCTACACCATGTTCCAGCGCTACGAGCAAAATCTCGACAGCTGGCGGCGGGCCCATTGATATGGCGGTGACACTGCCGCCGTACATCTTTTTGGTGTGCAATGCAGCCTGCAAAGCGAACTTGTCAAACGGATTCAACATGCGCTTCGCACGTGCGCGATCGATGGTGCCGTCCGGATTCAAGCCCGCTTTCGAGCCCTGGTCGGGAACCTGCTTCACCATTACAAAAATTCTGTAACCAGACGCCATGAGATCTATAACCCATTCCTTTTTTACAAATTCTACAAGCATTGTCAGATCTTCATGTCTATTGTTACGTACCGTTGTGGCGGCTTTCGCAACAATTCCTAATCAAGGTCCGGGCTGGTTAGCCAAGCAGGTGCTCAGACGGCGTTGTTGTCATGGATGCTAGTCTTGTCGCTAATGGTTTCTTTCTATTTAGGAGGTAAATGGGACTCTATCTGAGAAGCGTTTCAACTGCTTCTGTCCCATTGAAAATTGTCATGCCATCATTCGTTCAACCGCAAAAGCTACTTTCGCTTGTAATCGCGCTGTCCATATCGTTATCAACGGTTCTGCCGGCGAAACCGGCGAGCAATCCGGATGAGGCGCTCAAAATGTTGGGCGATGAGTATATCGAGCATCTTTTCAAGACTCGACCGCCACGTGCGACGTCGGCTGGAGTTCATGCCTATGACGACGAGCTCGGCGAATATTCGGCTCAGTCGTTTTCAGACGACATCAAGGCCAGAAAGGCATATCTTGGCAGGCTGAAAGATATCGATTTTCAGGCACTTTCGGTAGATTCCAAGATCGATTGGAATTTGTTGATGGGCGATATCAACTCGAGCTTGCTCGACGAAGAGACGATGCAGCTCTGGAAGAAGGATCCGGATCTCTATAGCTCGGTCGCCACGAAGGGCGTTTTCACGCTAATCCAACGGGATTTTGCTCCTATAGAATCTCGGCTTCTGAGCATAATCGCAAGGGAAAAGAAAATTCCAGAGGTCCTGGAAGCCGGCAAGAAAAACTTGGATCCAGCGCTCATCCCGCCAATTTACAATGACATCGCCCTGGAGCAGTTGCCCGGAATGATCGATTTTTTCGAAAAGTCCCTGCCGAGCTCCTTTGATAAAGTTAAGGACGAGGCGCTTCTCCGAGACTTTCGGGCAACCAACGGCAAAGTCGTGGCGGCCTTCAAGAATTATCAGGACTACGTCAAAACAGCTCTGAAAGATAAGTCCAAAGGTACGTTCGTGCTGGGCTCCGACAATTTTGTACGGAAGCTCAAATGCGACGAGCTCATCGAAGAACCGCTCGACGACATTTTGGTGAAAGGCGAGACCGAACTCAAGCGTCTTCAGGTCGAGTTTCGCAAGGTCGCCAAAGAGTTGAATCCAAAAGTGGATGCCGTTACCGCGTTCCAGTCTATCTCGAGCGACCACCCCGACGCTGATAAGTTGCTGGACGCTACCCGCGGCGTGCTCGAAGAGATTAGAAAGTATTGTGTGGAACAACCGATTTGCACAATCCCCAGCGAAGAGAGGGCTCGGGTTGACGAGACGCCGTCGTTCAATCGCGCCCTGAGCTTTGCATCCATGGATACACCAGGACCGTTCGAGAAGAAGGCGCGCGAGGCCTACTACTATGTCACGCTGCCGGAAAAGAGTTGGGAGGCGAAGAGAATCGAGGAGCATTTGCGCAGCTACTCCTATGGAGACCTGATCAATACCAGCGTTCACGAGGCATACCCCGGTCACTATGTGCAATTTCTCTGGGTCAACCATGCACCAACTACGGTGCGAAAGCTATTCGGTTGCATGTCTAATGACGAAGGCTGGGCCCATTATTGCGAGCAAATGATGCTGGATGAGGGGTATCGCAACAACGATGCGAAATTGCGTCTCGTGCAGATTCATGACGCCCTTTTGCGCAACTGCCGGTACATCGTCGGCATCAAGATGCATACGCGAGGGATGACGGTGGAGGAAGGGATCAAATTTTTCATGGAGGAAGGCTTCCAGGAAAGAGCCAACGCGGAGCGGGAGACCAAGCGAGGGACGGCCGATCCAACCTACCTGGTTTACACTTACGGTAAATTGCAAATTCTTGCGCTTCGTAAAGAAGTCGAGCAAAAGGATGCGAAAAGCTACAGTATCAGAGCTTTTCACGATGACTTTCTGAAAGAGGGATATCCACCCGTAGCGCTCGTCCGTGCCAAGATGTTGCAACTTCCGATCAAAAAATACTTTTGAAAGCGGCAACTCACGCTAAAATATCCTCTTCCTCTAGAGAGCGGTAAGAGCCGGCTCAGAGTTACTCCTTTGATGAGGGCTGATCAGATGACATCTCCGACAGGCGCAGGTACCAAAGTATTGGAAAAGAGAGTACAGAAAAAAGACGGCTTACTTGCGGGCAAGCGCGGCATTATCTTCGGCGTCGCCAACGATCACAGTCTGGCATGGCATTGCTCGAAGATGCTTTACGACGAAGGTGCGCAGTTGGCCTTCACCTATCAGGGTGAAAACCTCGAGAGACGAATCAAGCCGCTAGCCGAGAGCGTCAATTCGCCATTCGTGGAAATGTGCGATCTTGGTGACGATGCCCAAATCGATAAAGCATTTGCATCACTGAGTAAGACCTGGGATACGCTCGACTTCGTCATCCATGCTGTTGCTTTCGCTAACAGAGAAGATCTCGAAGGTCGTTTCGTCGACACATCGCGAGATGGTTTTAAACTAGCTCTCGATGTCAGCGCCTTTACCCTCACGGCCGTAACCAGGCGCGCTTTGCCGATGATGAAGAACGGCGGCAGCATTGTTACCTTGACCTATTACGGCGCAGAAAAGGTCGTGCCTAACTACAACGTGATGGGTGTGGCAAAAGCAGCGCTCGAAGCCAGCGTTCAATATCTCGCCGCCGACCTGGGTCAAGATGGCGTGAGAGTAAATGCAGTATCGGCTGGACCGGTCAAGACCTTGGCCGCCAAGGGCATCTCCGGATTCAGCGAAATGCTCAAAGTGGTCGAGCAAAAAGCTCCATTGAGAAGGAATGTGCAGGCTGACGAAGTCGCAAAAACGACACTGTATCTGGTGAGCGATCTGGCTTCCGGCGTGACCGGAGAAGTTGTTCACGTTGATTGCGGATATAGCATTCTCGGAATGTAGTTCGCATCCCGATAATGTATGAAAAGGCGGTTTCCAAACGAGACCGCCTTTTTGCTGTGGTACTGGATCGTTTGTCAAGATTAGGAAACTACGAACATAACTGCAAAACTACTCTCTCGGTGGCATATTTGAGATACCGCTAGTTGTTTGAATGAAGACACGCCATGATTAACACGATATGACGTCCGACGAGCCGGCACCTTTCCTCCCTCAATCAGAGATCGATGAACTCGCTCTTGTAAAAGAGTTTGCCGGTGTCGAACATGTTATTCCGTATTCGCATTACGTCGATCAGACGCCGGTTGGCGCCGTACTCTCGGTGTTAGGAGATCTGCCATCCAGTATTGGCTATTCGACGATGATATTTGTCGGGCTCTTTCTGATAGTCGTCCTCATGATGTTTCCGAAAATGTTTATCGTCTTTCTATTCATGCTGCTCGCGATCTTCGGCATGACCTGGATTGCTGCGGCGATGCTTGCTCGAAACATCACCGTAAAAGCCGATTACAGCGGCATATCGATGCCTCCACTTTTCATGATTCCGATGAATTTCGAGTTGGATCGGCACTGGTCCGAGCTCAAAGAGATTGTATTCACGAAACTCGATCTGCCAAGTTATGAACCAGTGTCCATCGTGTTCCGTTTCCATCGCAACGCCTCGGCGACCTTCTCAATCGACGGCTTCACCAGAGCCGATCTGGAGCGACTACTATTGGTCATTTCAACCTATTGTCCGACGGTGAAAATCACTCCCCATTTGACCGAGCTTTCCTCCAACATTATCTCTCGCGGAAGGAACACTGCAAATCTGAGCTTCACCGAACTCTGGGAAGCGGAGCTTGGTATGAGGTTCGGATCGACCGCCTTCGTCCCTCACGAGTCAGGCGATAAGCTTCGGGATGGGGAGCTGCGCATCATCGGGCAGGTGGCATTCGGTGGATTGTCGGCTGTGTATCTTGCCGAGCGTCACGCAAAACAGACCGTGATTCTGAAGGAGGCGGTACTGCCGGAATCGGCGGATGATGCAGTTCGAAAGAAATGCCTGACCCTGTTCGAGCGCGAAGCGGAAGTTCTGGCGCGGGTCGATCATCCCAGGATTGCTTCCGTCTATGATTACTTTGTCGAGGACCAACGTCATTATCTCGTCCTCGAATACATCGAAGGGCGCAATTTACGAACATACGTAACCGAGTTCGGACCGCAGCCTGCAAAAACAGTTGCTATTTGGGCTCAAGAGATTGCGGAGGTGCTCTGTTATTTACACGGTCTCATGCCGCCTGTAATTCACAGAGACTTGACGCCGGACAATTTGATTGTGGGCAGAGATGGTGGCATAACGGTCGTAGACTTCGGTGCCGCCAACGAATTTCTTGGCACCGCCACCGGTACCGTAGTCGGAAAAAATGCATACATCCCGCTTGAGCAGTTCCGTGGCAAAGCGACTCCACAGAGCGATATTTATTCTTTTGGCGCTACCATTTTTTTCTTGCTCAGCGGTCGAGACCCCGAGCCCTTTTCCGAAAGCAGTCTGCGCGATGTTGGTATTGAAACGTCGGGCGAATTCGATCGTCTCATACGAGAGTGCACGAGAATGGAAACCGTCCAGCGAATACCCGACGCACAAACAGTTCTTAAAAGGGTACAACAGCTAAGGAAGAATATTTATTGAGTTTCAAATCTGACATGGAAAGCTCCAACCCGAAGGAACTCGAATATATAAAAATCGAAGGTCGTCGCATCATGACCAAGATAAGCGACAACTCCGAACATCGCGAGCAGATGCAGATGATCGTCTTCCTGATTATCGTTTTTGGCGGACTGTTTGCGGCGCTGCAGTTCATCGGGTTCACCAGCGCCATTGGCCATGAGATTCGCGGTGCCGTGCAGTACGGTGGTCCGTTGATGATCTACAGTTCCATCGTCTTACTTTTTGGAATGGTGATCTCGTGGCGAAAGATGTCCGAGCAGACCGAGATCAAGATCATCGAACTGGCCTTCGACGGAATCGTACTGGGCAACAAGAAGTACGCAGGCACCACGAACAGGAAAATTCTCTGGTCCAACCTGGAAGCCTTCGAGATTGTGGACGAAGTACGTTCCGGTCAGTCGGAGACTTATCTCTATATTGCCACACGCAGTCTCGAAACGTACAAGCTGAGATGGTCCAACGCCTTTGCCTGGGTGGAGCCCGAGTTGCTGTTGAGCGAACTGAAGACTAATGCACCAAATGCGATGGTCAATATCGCCCAGCGCGATATTCGCGTAGGTGAGCAGAACACGCGTTATACCAACCTCTGGCTTCAATATTTCTCCTCTCCGGATACACGAACCCGAAGGGGAGTTCTGACGAGCGGTACGGAGCTAAATGATGGTCGCTACAGGGTCTTGAGACGCCTGGGCGGTGGGGGGCAGGGCACAATCTACCTTGCTTCGGCGAAATCAGTCGATCTCGCCCACATGCTGCCGGTTAAGGATGACGACGACGTCCTTGTCGTGGTCAAAGAATACGTATTGCCGGTACATCGTGGCTCCGCCCTTGCCGAAAAGCAGTATGATCTCTTGAATCACGAGGCCCAGATTCTAGGCCACGTGAAGCATCCTTCGGTCGTCAGGCTGCTCGATTGTTTCGTCGAGGACAATCGCGGATACATAGTGCTCGAGTTCTTCAACGGTGAAACGCTCAAATCGGTTGTTGCCGCAAACGGTCCGCTGAATGAGATTGCTGTGCGAGAAGTTTGCCTATCCATCTGCGACATTCTCTCATACCTGCACAGCTTCAGACCGGCGATCATTCATCGCGATCTTACTCCAGACAATTTGATGTGCAATTCGGCAGGCGAGATCATGCTCATCGATTTCACGGTCGCGCACCAGCTGCAATCGACGAGAACCGCTACAGTGGTGGGAAAACAAGCCTATATTCCGCCTGAGCAGTTCCGCGGTCACCCGCAACCGCAGAGCGACGTCTATGCGCTCGGCTGCACGATGTTCTTCCTTCTTACAGGCCGGGATCCTGCACCGATGCAAGAGTCCGATCCGCAAAGCGTAAAACCCGACATTTCCGACAAGATTAGTGCGATTGTCCGACGTGCCACCGCATTTGACGTCAACGATCGTTATCGTTCAGCTGAGGTGCTTAAGGAGGATTTGCTGGTCCTTGATCAGATCACTTGATACATTGTCTGTAATGCGCGGGATGCAGATCCGCACTGCCGAATGAAATCGCGTGCGACCTCTTTGATGCAATCCATATCCCTGAAGTTAGGCACGAAGCCGGCTCGGCATGCCCGTGAATTGGCCATGAGGTGGCGTACGAACCTGAGGCCTTGCTCCGTAACTTCGCCATTGTCGGGACCACCGCTGCCCATAACAATCATGCGCACAATCAGCGCTTCAGCCATGGCCACGATGTTGGGATCGGTGCTCTTTTGTTGCAAATCCTGGTTGAGGGATTGAGGATCGAAATTCATTTTTGTTGGGCTCGCGAGTGGGAATACCGAAGATGGGAAGATAAAGAAATGATTGAGACTACTAGTAATGTAGGAGCCCGGAAGAAGCTTGGCAACTAAAGATTCGCTAAGACAGTATGATCGTTTGCGGCATTGAAATATATCGAAAGTTTATAGCATCTCAGGGTTGAAGAGTCGATGCGCTCCAGCTGCTCGATTTCGAGTTCGCGATTTTGGTATTTTTCCTGGGCGTGCACTTGATTCGCGATGATGGTCTGTGAAGAAGCGCTACAGGCCTTAGTCTGGTCTCATTTGAGAAAAACGATGATATAAACTTCATTGTTTGAATCCGATAGAGATCGCTTGGAAGATTCTCACACCTTTAACGTCTGCTGTTAGACTAGTGCATCAGGCAGCGCAGTAGTCCTCAAGTAAGGACGCCGGAGGAGCGATGAAAACTTTGGCCCACGGATCAACGCAAAAGGAGTCCGATTTGTTTGATATGAAGTGTCTCGTCAAAGAGAGTCTTGAAAAGGACGGTCTGTCCCTTATAAACGATCGGAAGATACCTGAGTTGCGCGCTGACGAGGTCAGAATTCGTGTCCTGTCGACAGCCGTGTGCGGGACCGACAAGAGCATCTATCAGAGCTCGAAATCGGAAGGTATCAGACTGGAGATGCAGAGATATCTGAATAACAGCTCTTACCAGCCGATTGTGGTCGGACATGAGTTTTGCGGGATTGTCGACGAGTTGGGAGAGGCTGTTCGCGACAACAGGTTTCATGATGTACCAGACAATCTTCGTATTCAAAAGGGCGATTACGTCACCGCCGAGATGCACCTGTCTTGTGGACATTGCAGTCTGTGCAGAACAGGCAACGAGCACATCTGCACGCGTGTGAAAGTCAAAGGCGTGCACCTGGACGGTTGTTTTGCCGAGTATGTTTGTGTGCCGTACAAAAATGTAATTTTGTTGGGGAAAAACGGCGATCAATCGCAGATCCCATCAAGGATCGGCGCGATGCTCGATGCCTTCGGCAACGCTGTGCACACAGTCTACGAAGCCGATGTCAGAGGCAAGTCGGTTGCTATTCTTGGAGCCGGTCCGCTGGGCTTGATGGCTACATTCCTCTGCCGCGAGTTCGGCGCTGCACGCATTTACTTGACGGAAGCGGCGGATGTAGAAAGAAGATTTGCATTGGGCGAAGAGTTCGGTGCGGAGCAATGTTTTGATGTGCTCAACGGTTCTCAGGCTCTGTACGATGTAATTGAGAAGCGAGAACACATGGCTAACGGTGTCGATGTCGTCCTCGAAATGTCCGGCTCCCCATCCGCCTACAGAGACGCGTTCAGAATCGTCAGGAATGGGGGAACGGTTCTACTTTTAGGAATCACCAGAAAACCGCTGACCGACTTTGATATCGCCAATGGTGTTATCTGGAAAGGGGTCACGGTAAAAGGTATTTTCGGGCGCAAGATGTTCGATACCTGGGAGACCATGCTGCGACTGCTGCAAGCTCCACATCTGGATTTGCAATCCAAGCTCGATAAGATATTGTGCAAAAGAGTCTATTCGTTGAATGAATATGAGCCGGCATTTGAAGAACTCAATTCCGGCCACGAAATGAAGTTGGTGTTTCAGCCGTAAAGGCAAACAGTTTAAATCACTTTATCGAGGAGATTTTTATGGGCGGTGCTTCTTCAAATACTCAAACCGGCAGCAAGACATTGAATCCCTCGGACCTGTATGGAGTTTTAGGCAGAGAGCTGGAGCAAGCCAAAGAGTCGAAAACCTACAAATACGAGGTACCGATTGAAAGCGATCAGGCTGGAGTCGTAATGGCGGATGGCCGGCTCTGCGTGATGCTTGCCTCCAATAACTACCTCGGTCTCGCCAACCATCCGCGTATCAAAGCAGCGGCTTCGGCTGGGCTAGATCGCTATGGCTACGGGATGGCTTCGGTGCGATTCATCTGTGGAACACAGAAAATTCATCTGGAGCTGGAGGAGAAGATCGCGGCCTTCCTAGGTTTGGAAGCGGCCATACTGCACTCTTCTTGCTTTGCCGCCAACGAAGCGTTTTTCACAGGTTTGCTTTCAGCCGACCTCGGGCAGTCCGACTATCGCGACATCATATACAGCGATCAGCTCAATCATGCCAGCATCATCGATGGTATCAGGCTGGTGCGTCAGGCAACTAAGACTACCGATCTAGTTGCCTATAAGCACAACGATCTGGATGGCATGCAAACAGCGCTCAGGGAGAACCAATCTAAAGGGTATCGGGTAAGCGTGGCAGCAACTGACGGAGTCTTCAGCATGGAAGGCGAATTCTGCGACGTAAAGAGATTCCTTTCCATAACCAAGGAGTTCGGAGCGCTCTCTTTTGTTGATGATTCTCACTCGACGGGCGTCCTGGGCGCGACCGGGCGCGGTACTCCTGAGCACTGTGGTGTCCATGGTCAGGTGGATGTCGTCACAGGCACTCTCGGAAAGGCGCTTGGTGGAGCGGCAGGCGGCTTCATCGCCGGCAAGAAAGAGTTGGTCGATTTCTTGCGTCAGAAGTCCAGACCCTACACGTTCTCCAACACCCTTCCGGCTTCGATTGTATGTGCCTCGATCGAGGCCCTCAAGATGCTTGAAGAGGACAATGAGCTGGTCGAGCGCCTTCGCGAGAATACCCTCTACTTCAGGACTGAGATTCAGAAGCTCGGTTTCACTATTCTGGAAGGTGTTCACCCGATAGTCCCCGTGATGGTAGGGGAAGCCTCCGTCGCCATGGACATGAGCGGCGAATTGCTGAAAGAAGGTGTTTATGTCCGCGGGCTGTGGTATCCGGTCGTTCCTAATGGCGAGGCCAGATTGCGCTGCCAGATTTCCGCGGCGTTGACGAGGAAAGATCTTGATCACGCCCTTGCTGCCTTCGAAAAGGTTGGCAAAAAGCTAGGTGTGATTTCGTAGCGCCATCCGGGGGTACATTGCTTGTATCCCCAATCGAGTAGCAAACCATGAAAAAGCGGTTGTTTCTCCCAGCAATTGTTGCTCTGATTATTGGAGCTCAAACGGCGGCTTCGGCAGCTGCGGTGACCTTCGCTCAGGCTGTGCAAGACTATAACTCAGGCAAATTCTCTTTGGCTCTGTCAGAGTTTTCCACGATCTCACAGCGCTATCCGAGCAATGTGCTCACTCACTACTATATGGCGCTCTGCCATCAGTCGCTCAATCATATATCGCAGGCAAAGATTGAGTATCAGTTCGTCGTGGCGAGCGGCGATGCAAAGCTGAAAGCTCATGCCAACAAGGCTTTAACCGCGCTGAGTTACACTGGCGGCTCATCATACGCTACTGCAACTCCAGCTTCCTCTGGTGCTGGAGGACCTTCTGCCAACGGCGTGACTAAGGTCAAGAAGGTTATCGAGTTCTACGCGGATTGGTGAGGGCCTTGTAAAACCTTTGCGCCCGTGTTTGACGCAACAAAGTACAAAATGAGAAACATTACTTTCCAGCAGATCGATATTGACAACGATTCATACAAGGACTTGGTGAGAAAGTATAACGTCTCTGGAATTCCCCGATTGGTCTTTCTCGATGCAAGCGATACCGTTCTCTACAACGGTGGTGCCGTGCGGGATGAGAGCGCGCTCGCGGACAAGATCAATTCGTACAAGTAATTCGCTCGACTTGTGTCGACGCATTGACTGAAGCGACTTTGCCTCAGACGGAGTTCCACGGAGAAAAACTTGTTATCCGGCAATAAAGTCTGCGCTATCAATATTTCATCTTCGGATTTTCACTGATCTCTTCACAAGATCCTCGGCGTGGTCGCCCGCCGCAAACGTATCTTGTTCGTGGAATTGGTTTGCATACAATAAATGTCGCTTCCTTTTTATCTCACTACAGACTTGAAGAGACAATTGTCTAAACTCTTCCACTAAAGCTTCTTGTTCAGCGACTGAGCCTTTCTTACTCGCTTTGTACAAGCGATCATACGCCGCTAAGAGTTTTTCCGAACTTGGACTGTCACCACAATTTTTTTGCAGTTCTGCTCGAGCGGACTTATAGTCTCCGTTTGACCATCGAGCACGCTGTAGATCAATAAAATTTGGGTGGGCGCTGTCGATGGCATACTTCTCGACGAATCCGTATTGTTGCGCAAGGATTACCATTTGCTCTTCGACAGCATTGGCCCTGGCCGAGCTGATGAGGAGCCTCTCGGCACGAATTCGTTCGAGTGGTGTGAGCGGCTCGCCCTTCGATAGTTCCACAGTCTTCTCAATCCAATCCTTCAAGCGCTTGTTCTGCTTTCTTACTGTCAAACCGAAAGCGTTTGCTAATGCTTCACTGCGGTCATAGAGCTCATAATATTCCTGGACCTGCCTGAGCTGTTCATCGGAGATTGGTTGATTCGGCTTGATACCGACCTCTTCGCAAATTAGTCTTAGGACCGTCATTTCCTGCTCCAAATGTCCGAGTTCGTGAACAACGGTGTTAATGAAATCGGCACAGCCGAATCTGCCTGACTGCATGTATTTGATATTGAGAATGACTGTACCCGTTCCCGTGTACATTCCGCACTCGCCTTGTTGAGCAGGACGAAATTGAATCCGGACAGGTTGGGGGAGACCCGCTGCTTGAGCCAATTTATTCACTTCTTGTTCAACCGCTTTTTCAAGTAGCGTTCGACGTTGTTCAAAGGACTGGCAATCATCTTCAAGCTGTCTGAGGCGCTGGGACTGGCTCGGTGTCAAGCTTGGTTGTTCTTCGAGTTGTCTCAGCTCATTTTGTTTCCGCGCATAGTCGGCAAATTCCTCTTGCGTGACTGCAAATTTTTTCTCTAGTTTCTGAATTGCTTCGTCAAACTGCAGTATCGCTTCATCTGGAATCGATTTCCGTCCGGCATGACCTTTATCGAAATTTGGATCAGAACCAATTATCTGCTCCCATTTTTTCAACGCTGGTTCACATCCATTGTCTGCCAACAGAAGCAAGGTTTTTGTGGCTGTAGCCCTGGGAAGCTTACTGATAGCGTCAATCGCCTCCATCGACAACTCGTCATATTCGATATCTATTGGCGTCCTCTTAATCTCTGCTACTGCTCGCAACAATTTTGCGCACTTATTCGCATCGGTTTTGAAGGGATCGGTAATCTGTTTGATCAGCTCTTTGTTTGTCAGATTGACCCTGCGCAGGGTCTGCGTGTCGAACGTTCCTTGAAGAATCGCTTTTGCGACGGAGCCATCTCGGATTCGCTCGTTTAGCACAGAGTCAAATCCCTCAGGGCACTTGGTGAGCGCCACTTCAAGGGCAGAGATACCTGCGACGGACTTGTCCATTGCAAGCTGTTTGAGATAGGTAAGGTCAGGGTCGATGTCGCACAGATCAAGAATGCCCAAGCCAAGGACATTCGGATCTGTTTGATTCTTGATGAATTCATAGAGCCCCTTCGCGTCCTTGTTCTCAACGAAAGTCTCAATTCTTTCAAGTGCTTCTTCTGCAGACAAGGCACCATCGTTGTAAGAGCCTTTGCCTGCATCTGCTGCGGGTTTACTCCGGTCCGTAGGAGCTGACTGATTGCCGTCCTCCGATTGATCGCGGACGGAGCGTTTATTTCCAGAGCCTGTAAAGTCTGGAAGACTGCTTCGTTGTGAAATCAGGGGCAGCAATTGTTTCGGAATGTCCGTCTCGGCTATCAACTTTCTCTCAATCAAGAAGTTGATTAATTCAGCCGCGTCCCGATCGGTGGGTTTGGTAAGAGCAAGAAGTTTTACAGCTGCTTCCTTTGCCTTTCCCAGCTGTGCTGCGCGTTCTAATTCGTCAATGCTGTCTTCAGCGTTGTGCAGACTGTCAATCACATCTTGTTTCAAATTCTCCTTCTTGATAGCCACAAGACGGTCTGCGGCCTGCGCTTTCAACTTCGCCTGCCGATCGGACGGCGAGAGATCGGGCTCCTCCTGTTTCAGTCTCCGAGCAAGATCTCGCATGACGGCGGTATCGCTGGCTTGCCGCGGAGCGCGCTCATCGGGGGCGAACTCGTAGGCCTTAGGATCGACCTGTCCAGTGGTGGATTCGGAGAGACCTTTCGTATACTTCAACATCTCAGGATGGCTAGCCAGGTTATCGCGCTTCCGATAGCCTTCAGTCAACTCTTCGATGTGCTTCTTGAGACTCGGATTACTATCCAAAACTTCATTGCCAATCAAATTTTCTTTTAGTACTTGATCGAAATGATTTATCTCAAGTCGCAGTTCTTGCAGCGCACGTCGCTCACCAAGCTCATCTGCAAGTATCCTCATAGAACGCTGCAGTTCTTTTTGATCAGCCATGCTCGCTCGGCCGGCTCGAACCTCCAGCGACAACTCTAGTGCCGTCCGTAGTGCCTCGCGGCCCTTCATGGTGAGTTGCTCACGGGGTTTGTCTACCAACTCACCGCCCACTTCGACAGCCCTACTTTTACCGTTGCCGACGTTTTTCGCTACTGACTCAAATACCTTGCGATCAAACGCTACTGGATCTGCATTACGAAGGCTGGTGTTCATTATCGCTTTTCGAAAATGCCAAAGTTCATGCTCTAAACAAGCAGTTGTATTTAACCCATCGGGGCTGATATAGAGTATGCCGGTTTTCGCATCGAATGCACCCCGGTTAGGATGGTTGGGCGGTAACAGTACAATTCTGTCGGCAGAGATCAGATCTTGAGGCAAACCCATGCGCTTGCAAATTGCCTTGGCCTCCTCGACCAGCATAGTTTTTACTTCTGATTCTAGTCTTTTCCGTTCCCTATCATTAGCGCCCTTGAGCTGTTTTGCTTTTTCGCGTATCTGCCGATCGGTGTCCGTTTCAGACGCGCGATTCCGCTCCCTCGACCTCTTAACGTTGCCAGGCACCTCGAGCTCATCTTCATCGGTGGGTGATGCTCCGAGCTTTATTCCGGTGTCGTTCTGGGTATCTGTTGTTTCGAGACCACCCAACTCTTGCGGTAAATCCGATTTATTTCGGACGTCGGGTTCACCCTTCGTAACTGGAGTGCCCTCTGGTGATTGCGCGTTGGCGCGCTCAATCTCAGACGCAGGCTTACCATCGGGGCGCAGCTCTGCCTTAGTCTCGGGCTGTAGCGAGGGCTTGCCATCAGGCTGCATCCCGGGCTTAGCCTCAGGCTTCAGCGTTGCCTTCCCATCCGGTTTTGCGGTCCCTCGCAAGCGGTTACATGCAGCGCCGCCCGCCTTCATTGTTGAAGAAAATGCGAATGCGCCGGCACCGCCACTGGCGCCTCCAAGAAATGCACCGTTAGTGGTGTTACGAATCACGCCGGCAGCACCTTCACTTCGTTCAGTCTGAGCCATTGCGCTTGTAGCACCAGATACGGAACCGCCGAGTGCACCGTTTCCTGTCTCCTTAAGAATGTCTTTGAACTCTGCCAGCACCTTTTTGAATGTGCTGACAGCCTCGTCTTTTAAGCTTTTTTCGGCGCTTTTCCGGAGTTCGCCAGCCAACTTGCTGACGGTTGCGTCGTCTACTTCCGACTTCACAACCCCTTTGACGATGGCTTTCCAATCCTCAGGTCGAATCACTTTGCCTGGATTCTCGAGCAGCTTGGCGAGCTGCTTTTCCATGGCTTCGAGCTCAGTCTTTCCAACTTGTTTGAAAAGCGTCCTGCTACCGT
>CAZISK010000018.1:0-21614 GCA_964541355.1 uncultured Candidatus Obscuribacterales bacterium | reverse complement strand
TTAAGTAGGCCACCGGTGTGCTTGAAGACAGTGCCTTCCTTCGAGGCATAGTATCTCTCACCGTCGACTGTAATTGGGGTGAAGTCAGCAAACTTGGCTTTTTTCGGATTGAAATTATCGGGCTTGACCTCAGCCAGAGGAGCGTCTTGACCGGTACTCGCTTCTCGCGCTCCTTTAGGTCCATCCGAAGCTTTGACGATCATTCTTCCGTCGGAAGCTTCGCTCTTGACTCCATAGGTAATACCATCGCGGTCGTATCCAGGCATCTTGGATTCAATCGGTTTGACTTCATGGGCCTTGTCTACCGTCGCCTTGAGCTCACGGGCAGCGCGGTGAGCTGAGCGCGCCCGGAGGAAACCCGCTACACCAACACCAATGCCGAATATGGCGACACCGACACTGGTGGCAGTATCGACAGCGTACGGCTTAACCTCTACATCGTCATCTACCTTCAATTTGCCTGCGTCGGCAGTCCAATCACCTTTGTACTGGGGCTTGACCGTATTGGACACATCGCCGTCGGTTTTGACGGGATTCGACTCTTCACCTTTGGCAGGAGGTGAGTCAGTGGTCTTGGCAGGGTTGGCCTCGTCAGTTTTGCCGGCAGGAGTCGGTTCACCTGTTCTGGCAGGCGGAGTGCCGGCGACGGCATCGGCCTTACGGCTCTGATAGTGAGCTTTGAATGCATTACGGCTGGTCTCTTTGAACTCGGCATTGAATGCAATCGAAGGATGCTCTTCCAGGTACGTCGCCAGCTCTTTCTTAGCTTCAGCAAATTGGATGGCATCCCCACTAGCTATTTTTGCAAAAGTTTTGTTGATACCGGCGGCGATGCTCCGATTGAGCAATTGACGAGAGTCGGTTAGTGATGACTCTTCCTTACCGCTGATCTCAGCTCTTTGTTCGGCCAGGTCGGCAGCATCTGCTTTGGCGAAGGAACGCTGTGCGATCTGAGCATCCAGAGAGATCCCCTGAATGAAGAGTGAAATGCGTTCTCTATCTGTTTTGTTACGGCCCGATTCTAGTAAATCTTGAGCCTGATCGAAGAAAGGCAAAGCCTTCTCAATACCCTCGTTGAAGAATTTTTCGTTGGCATTCTCCATCAATTGCTCGGGAGACTGGTCACCAGCAGCGGTGACAGCCTTACGCTCCGGCAATATGTCGTCAACCTTCAGTTGAGTGCTCCATGGAGGTAAACCCCGAGCGTCTCGCATCGCAGTCATTTCAGAATAGGCGCGCATTACGCTGTCTCTGAACTTCTCATCCTTGACCAGCGCTGGGTTATCCCTGATCAACTCAGCAAGCGCTTTTTCCCCGGCGCGAACATTCTCATCTTTGCCGTTAGAGATCAGAAAACAACCGTTTAACACCTGAAGATCGCGTGCCCTGGTCGGCAATCTATCCAACTTCTCAAGACTTTCAACTTCAAGCACACCGGAATTCAGCTCCAGCTCTTGCTCTCGCTTGGCGATAGCCTCTTTGTCGCCACCAGTTTCTGCGGCAGCGCGTTGCTGGCCTATGGCGTCGATCAAGGTCAGCGATTGGGTCTGACTGGAGGACAACGCATCCTTTCCGGTCTTCGAGTCCGCAAGAGCGGTTTTTAATGCCGCATCGAGACGCTTTTGAGCAACGTCAAATTTAGAATCATAATCGACAATCTTTTGTACGTTGCTTTTACCTTCCGCCCCAGATTCTCGAGGCTGCCCATCTAGAAGCTCCTTCGGCGGCTGGCCTTGATCTGGAGTCTTATCGTCGTTCTGCTCCCCCGCCTCTCCATCGCCACAGTTGATCTCTTCCGTGCCGAGCATTTCCTCAACTTCGGCAGCAGCAGCTTGCGCGGCAGACTTCTGTCCACGATTGTCGAACTCCTTGTCCGCCTCAGATCCAAGGCTCATCGAGGCATCACTTTCATCATCGTCTTCTTCCGTTGACGAATCTGTCGTCAACCGCTGATCCAGCAAATTGACTGGTTGAGGGACTGCCGGATCTTTGAGTTTCCTGGTGTCATCCGATGCACCTGCGCTGTTCGCGGAGTCTCCCATATGCCTTCCTCTGCCAACTCACCCTCGCCCAAATGATATTCCCTGAAACGACAACGTTGACGCGGGAGAAGGCAGTACCTGAGAGTCCCCGGGATCGCAATATCCAAGGTATCGTGCGGGTTTTCAGAGATAGTAATGATATGATGTCAAGCGCCGTTCTGTAGTACAGCCAACTTTTCTCACCCCAAGGCGTCGTTGTCAATATCAGAAGTTTTTTCTTTCGAGCATGCCAATACTATACTTAGAGAATAACAATTTGGTGACCAAACAGCGGTTGTGGTACAACCAGCGACAGCGTTATGGCGTGAACAACCTGCCCTAAAGAAGCACCACAACGGCATTACTCGTCAATAGCAAACGCCGTGGCGGACACCACGGCGTTGCGCATCACAGCACAGTTTTCAGGAAGCTTATCCTTCGATCAACTGATTTTCGATCGCTCTTAGATTCTCGGCAACTTCGCCGACTTCTAACAGAATTAACGCTTCATTGATAGTTTCTGTACCAGCATCTTTGTTGCTGTGTGTAGCATATGCCGGTTGCACAGCCAGTTGCTGAAGAGCCTGGCCGATTTCTTCGGAAGTAGCGGCAAAGAAGCCTTCAATTTTGCCGCGTTGAGTCTTGATCGCATGAGCGATGTCGACGGCAACGTTGTTCTCGAGGATACTCTTGACGGCATCCTTTGCGGACTTCCCTGATGTGATCTGGTCGTAGAGACCCTTCACTCTCGTCGCAGCAGATCCGCCCAGCCTGCGCGAGAGCTCATCGGCGGATAGCCGCTTGAGCAGCGCTTTGCGGAATGCAGGAGCTTCCGGTTGACCGCCGAGCTCTTCGCCTGTCAAACTCACATGTTTTTTCAATTGCTCGCGGGTTAGCGAAGGCATTCTCGGAACCAGCTTGTCGACCAACTCTTCAGTTCGACGATTCCAGGTCGATTGAGCGCGCAGCATTCGATTGACTGTGCCACGGCTCAGATCGGGCTTGATCTCACGGGCAACGTCGCGGACTTCCGCCTTGGCGCACAGAGCAGTTACCAACTGCTTTTGACGAGCTACAATCATCGATTCCGGAGCGTTGAGGAATTTTGCAATCTCATCTTCCTCAGGCAATCTCGACACTGTAACCGGAATCTGGACTCTCTGACAGATACCATCAATGGTGCCGACAGCATCGAAGTCACTGACAGGCTCGACCTCCACCTTTACAGCGTCCCGGTCGCCGAACTTCTCTTCGGCATTCAGCCAACTGCCGGCCTTCACATGTGCGACGACCGATGCGGATTTGCTGCCATCAAGGGAAACAACCAATGTCCCAGAGGAAAGCGCAGGAGTTCCTACCAGGGACTTCGACAAAGCTACATGCCCATCTTCGATTGGACGGACATCAATATGCCGTCCGTTCACCACGATATCGTTGGCGCCGGTCGCAGATACAACGGAGTCAATAGCGCTCAACGCATTCTCGGGTTCCATTATGAGATCAAGCTCCGGATCGGCGTTCATGATGACTTCTTCAACGGCAATACGGGCCAATTCGTTGGCCAGATTGGAGCCGGTTTCCTCGGCTCGGGCCTGAGCAAGTCTGACAATCTCAGGGCTAAATTCAACTCGATTACTCATGACTCTCACCTTTCTTAGCTGGTGGGCTTTCCAGTCGGTTTACGATCTGTTTACCGGAGTTGCGGAAAAATTAGCGCGGAAAATTTGTTAAACACGCTTTTTCTCGAATATTTCGAAAAGTCTCTTGATCGACGCAGAGGAAGTCTTCCAACTCATTCCAGGTCAAGAACGGTCGGGCCCGGATTAGCCTGGCCGTAGAGTCCTGAGATAAACCCAAATCGCCCAACTGCTTGGCATCTGCGGTATTGAGGCTGACTCTCTCGACATCTGAGGACTGAACGGCCTTGAGCACGGCACCATTGTTAATCATTTTTTCCAGCTCTTTTCTTTCAATGACCTTGCGCTCAACCAGATCATTAATACTGGAAAACGGACGAAGATCCACCAGTCTCTTGGCTACATCCTTGTCACAGCCGAGAATGTCCACCAGGTCCCTACGTGTAGCTCCATTCAGGTCAACAGGCACAAACGCGGCAACAGCTCCTCTTTCGGCAATCTCGGACAGGCGATGTGCCTGCAGCACTCGCCGATCGACCAGCTCGTCAAGACTATAATACTGCCTACCTTCAATCAGGCGATCAACCTCACCTTCGGTCAAGCCTAGATAATGATTGAGTTCTCGACGAGAAGCCGAATTGACATTGACGTCGGCTTGCCATGAGTGAGCGACGCCTGGCATATCCTGGCGAATCATCTCCCGGATCATATCCAGTCCCTTGTCGAGAAGAACCTGACATCGCGCGATTTTACGAGCTTGCGTCTCACCTTTGATGTCTAACAGGTCGGCGCATTCCCGCATGGTCATCTCGATTCCAGTCTTCGACTTCTCTGTCAATCCAAGACCAAACATGCAATCAACAACGATAAGCGGCTCCTGAGGATAACTCTTATCTTCGAGCATGATCGAGAGCTTGGTGCGAAGCTTGTTGAGTTGACCAACTTGCTCGTTCGACAGCACCTGATTTTCGGGTGAATATTTCGGATCGTCGGCTACATTGGCGCGCGGATCAATTTGCTCAGGATCTAGATTTACGTCTTGAAGTGTGTCCTTTTCCCACTGCCACTCGCTTCGTACGTGATCAACAACAGCATTGTGCACCGAGCGTTGCGCGTAAGCCGGCAGCAGGACCTTGAAGCCGTCATCTTCGCCCTGCTTGAGCTGTTTCAACAGAGCCTGTTCGAGCTTCTGGGCAAGCTCCTGCGACATCGACAGCGCTTGATGCTTCTGGTCGTCAGAAGCGACCCGGCGCTGAAACCAGAAGCGCTTGAGATTCTGATTGCTCTCGAGCATTCGAGCAAAAAGCGGCTGGTAATAGCAATCCCTGATAAGGAGAGTGAGACCGTCAGCATCCGCTTTAAATGCCAGAAGTTTGGCGTAAATGGCCTTGGCGCCGACACTTTGAAAGAGCTCGAGCGGCGCTATGGAGCGATTCTTGCCATCCCCAGCAGCTTCTGCTTGAAGCCTGTCTAGGGTGGATTGCCACTCTGGAGCAATTGCCAGAATTGCCTCTATTTTGGTTTTGCTGGAAAGCACGTTAAAACCGTGGGTATACGAGGAGAGAACCACTGGTACCTAATAATAAAGGATAAAGAGCCTAAAGCGGTAAACCTTTCGGTGCTTAGTCACATCGCTCAAAGTTTCACTCGCTAGGTCCCTCGAGACCTGGTAGTTGAGCAGGCACCTGATTAACCTCCTCATGCGCGCGGATCATGAGGTGTCCTGAACAGGTCCAGACTATCCATAATAGGAACGCAAATGCTCCAACCACAAAAATCATCCATGTACCGGCAAGTTCAGGACGATCCTTTCCAAGCATCCGGTCTACACGCCACATTGCATAAATCGCTATAGCGACAAGCAACCCGACACATCCGGAACGCAGAGCCTCGCTGCGGGCCTCATCAATTCTCCACTGGGCGGGCGCGGAAGAGTAGCGCGTACGTCCGGGGATCTCCATATAATTTTGAGAGGCCAGGTGATGCGTGGCAACATATGGCAAAACAAACGAAATCGGCAACCACACATAAGACAAAATGAGCGAGACCCATTTGCTCTGGTTGTTTTTGTCTGATATTCGTTTGTTCTCTTGCGGTGTCATCTATTGAGAATTTAGCAGAAACGACGCCTGAATTGGAGTATTTTTCAGGCTTATGCCCCGGTGCTGCGATAACATGGTAATTGATCTGGAAGTTTTTCACAGAGAAAGGTTCTCAAGTGCCGCCCACATCCACTCAAAAGTCCCGCCTACCCCGCGATCCGGATATGTTCGGACCGGCGCTCGCCCATATCGTTCTTCCAAAAGGCGATAGGGATGAAGTTCTGGGCCAAGCGTGGATCGCTGCGCCCAACACGTTAATTACGTGCGGTCACGTGGTCGATCAATTTACACGGTCGCCGGCATCTCTCACCGTGAAGTTTCCCGCATCAGGCAACAGATACGTTATCAGAGAGATAAAACTTCATCCAAGCTTTCAACACAACGACGGCGACCTCGTCAAGTTCGACGTTGCCGCCTTATTGGTTGATCTCAATCAACCGGAGAATAGCGCCTGTCCTCTGCCTATCGCCTACGAAAAAGAGGTAGAGCCACAACAGACACTTTCCGCAATCCGTTATCCATCCCATCTCGGCGTATATACAACCTCGCTCTCGCCTTTAGCGCAGATAGGCAGCTACCTCAATCCGCTGAAGAAAAGCGATCGTTTTCACATACTCCACGATCTGGCGCTGGCACCGGGCGATTCCGGTACAGCATTATTCGATGGCGAATCGGTGGTGGCAATTCATTGCGGAGACACGGCGACGCTACCCGGTTTGAATTTGCCAACCACCTCAATACGACTAGCACTTTCCGTGGATGCCTTGATGGCGCTCGATATCCCCGAGTGGTCAGCCAATCAACCACCCAACTTGCTTAACTTGATTCCGGCTATAGCAGCCTTTCTTCTCTGCGGTGTCATAACATTGGCGGTTTTTGCATTCCAATACAAGGATGCATGGGCATTCAAAACCGACCCCAACTTTCTGATCAACGTAGCATTGGAAAAACCGACGAAAGAGTATAAGTATGGTGACGAGCTCAAACTCACGGTAACATCAAGAAATAGCTGCTACATCTATGTCTACTACACTCAAGACGACGTAGCGCTGCAGCTCCATCCACCACCGAAGCTTTCATCGATAACTGCCGAGGCGCACCGCAACGAATCATTTGTGATTCACGGCTACGATCCGGAACACCCATTCCAAATTGACGATAAGCCCGGGGGTAATTTTCATCTCGTCGCCCTAATTAAAGACATTCCGGTGTTATCGAAAGAGGAAGCCGCAAAAACCAGCGCCGACACATGCCAGATTGCGTTAAGCGCATCCGAGCTGCAAAGCCGGCTTGTCCGCCTCAAGAAGGAACATCCCAATGAGGTTTTGTATCAGGCGATCAAACCACCAGTTGCACAATCTCCGGGCTAAAAAAAAAAAATTGATCCCGCCTAATAATTTTCGGCGGAAGGTAATACAGATATAGAAGGGCGTCGAGTTAACCACAGAATCTATAAGAGAGGCTAATTTACCATGAAGACGAAGCGAGCAAATTTACTGCTATCAACCATGTTGGTCGCTTCCTGCTTAGCAATCCCAGCCTATGCGGCTGACGATGCCGACCAAGCCAAGGCGGACGACTCTAACAAGAGCGAAGCCGCCAAGGCAGAAAAGCCTAATCTCCAGCCTCCGGAAGAGCCCAAAGCAGAAGATTTGAAGAACAACACCGATCGCGGCATCTTTGTAGGCACAGTGAAATCGAAGGTGACGACGGTTGACAATAAGAATGAAAAACGCCCGGAAGTAAAGCCCGTGTCCAACATTGGACCAAGCCATTCCTTCGGGGGCGGAACCTTGATCGAGAATTCCACAAAGACCATGCTCCAGCCAAAGCAAACACAGGTAAAGCAGGCTGCGAAGGCTATCGTGATTCAGAAGTCTTCAAGCACTCCCCTTCAAATAAAGAGTCATTCAAGTCATTCCAATTCCACAATCACCATGCCGATGGTGAAAACAGCTAAGTCTCCCGTTGTAAGACCGCACAATGCCGTAGTCGCAACGAAAACAACCAAGCCCGCACCTACCGTGGTCGAAGGCAATCAAATCGTAACGGCATGGCTCAACAAGACAGGCAATTCGCCGCATTACAAAGATGGTGAAAAACTGCAGGTCAACGTATCAGCCAACAAAGATTGCAATCTGATGATCTTCAACTATGACGGTGAGCAACTAACACAGCTCTATCCGAACAAGTTCCAGAACAGCCCATTCGTGAAATCAGGTCAAACAATCGCAGTCGGCGGCGAAGGATTCAAATTCGACTTCATCACAGCCAATGGCGGCGACAAGGCTTCGCACGAAAAGATATTCGTATATGCCTACCCTGTCGAGAGCGACTCTGCACCAATCTCTGTCGCGATGAAACCGGTTGAAGACAGCCCGTTCCGCTCCGCCAACATGAGCCTTGAAGAGTACCGCGCCATGGTCAACAGTTCGACAGTATTTTTCGGAAGAAAGGTGAAGGTAGCGAAGAAGTCTGAAGGCGAAGTCGAAGAAGTCCAACTCGCCAACTTCGAAGACACTCAAGGCGCTGCTCCCAACAAGATCGAGCTCACACTCGTAGTTGACGGCACCAAGAAGTAAGAGATTTGCACGACACAGAAAAAAGCCAGGCTTCGGTCTGGCTTTTCTGTTTGCAGATCAAACTATCCGTTCGGGACCATCTATGCTGCTGTCGATTTCTCTAGCAGCGGTGCACTTCAGGTCACAAGGAAAGAGCGAATCTCAATTGAGATCCGCCCTCTCTTCTAGCCATGAAAGACTCTAGTCGCCGGGTCTGACAGATTCCTTGCCTTCGCTTTTGGGTTTGATATTCTCCAAAACATGCGGTCTAACAGGATTCGGAAATGAATTCGGCGGCTTAGCATAATCCTTGAGCATTGGTTTGGGCATCGAGGTAAGACTTCTGGCGCCCGAATCGGCAATGCTATGCAACTCATCTTCGGCGTTGCGATTAAGAATCTCACCAGGCTTAAGAAGCATACTTCCATCTACTTGCCTTTCAACAGCTCGAAGAGCAGTCTCACCGGTAGCGGGATTGATCGACACCGCAGTACCGCCCTGTTCTTTGTATACAAGGAGATCGCCATTGCTGTCCATCGAGAGATCCAAGCCGCCATACAACTCATGCTTATTGAATCGCTCATTGACCTCTTTCACCATGGTGGCAAGCTTCTCTGGATCACTTGAAAGACCCTTCAGCGTCTCTTGCAGCTTCGAAAGATCTCCGTCAATCAGGGCATCTTGAAGTGCTTTCATAGACTCTCTATCAGCTTCAGGAACAAGTGCGCTGATATCATTCGCCAATCGCTCCTTAGCTGCGGTGCGGTCTTTCTCTGTCACGAGTTTCGACATTTTGAATCCGTTAATACCGGCTTCCATCAGCTGTTTGTTTATTGAATCTCCATTGATTCGGATGTCTTTATCGACATTCGCTGCATTGTTCTCATTAGTCTTCGGGCCATCGCTAGCCTCGTTTACAACGATACCGCCTTCCTTTTCAGAATCAGAACCATTACTAACGTCATCCTTGACCAGCTTATTCTGCGCATCATCGATAGATGATGCGAATGCGAATTCAGAGAGAATTTTCGCTACTTCTTCTGATGCTACTGTGCCTGTTGTTGGTTCGGGACTGAAATCTTCCGGTTGTTGTTGCGCTCTGGTAGTCATGGGGTGAATCTCCTCAGCAAAATGGGGGTGTATTTGCACATTAACTATCAGGCCAATTGCACAGGGGATCACTGTGGAACAGTGCATCAATGGTTGCGCTTTTACGCAAGGCGAATTTCGGGCGGTCACCTCACGGCAAAGTAGTATTGTCATCTAATCTGTATTAAACTCACGATCCTGAGCGGCACATGTTTTTTGAATGATCAGACTAAGACTAATTTCGAGACTGGCAGTTTCACTGCTCCTCTGCGGCATCACCACTAGTTCGCTAGCCGCACACAGTCAGGGTAGCACCGCACCGGGTCCAGAGCCTGTTGACATGCAGTATGCACCAGACCGAAATGTGGAGATAAAACAGTTAGCTCTCGATGTCACTCCCAATTTTGAAAAGCGAACTGTGAGCGGCACCGCCACTTTCACTTTCGCTCCCATAGGAAAGCCGCTTCAGGAGCTCAGTCTCGATGGTGTAGATCTGACCGTGCAGGACGTGGTATCAACTTGCGCGATCAAAGGATTCGATCTGACGGACAAGAAAATTGTCATCACATTTAAATCACCGATCGAAATAGGCAAAGAAAACAAAGTAATCGTGCGCTATTCGGCAACTCCTCAATACGGTCTCTACTTCCGCACACCCTCCAACGGTTATACGGCCGATGACATGCATGTCTTCTCACAGGGTGAGATGATCGAGGCCCGACACTGGTTCCCTTGCCATGACTATCCCAACTCGAAGTTCAGAACTGAAGTGACCTGCCATGTCCCAAAAGACATGGTGGTTTTATCGAACGGACGACTGGTCTCTCAGGTGCAAGATGCTACCGGGCTCACAGCGGTACGGTGGTCTCAAGACAAGCCGCACGTCAACTATTTGATCAGTCTGGTCGCCGGCAAGTTTTCCCACTTAACCGATCGAACAACAAGTGTCCCTCTCACTTTCTACACCTTACCGAGCGACGAAAAGTATGCACGGCTAGCGTTTGCGCCGACACCAAAGGCGCTTAGCTTTTTTGAAAAGGAGATCGGTGTGCCCTTTCCCTGGGTGCAATATGGTCAGGTCGTAGTTCACGGATTTTCCCAGACCGGGATGGAGAACACTACACTAACCACACTGAATGAGTCCGTGCTCTACCCCGAGGACACAGAAAATGTCTATGCTTATGGCGGCGTGTACAACGATTTAGGGTATATGAGCGAAGTTCTGGTCTCCCATGAGCTTGCTCACCAGTGGTTCGGCGACCTGGTCACCTGCAAAGACTGGTCTCATGCTTGGCTCAACGAAGGCTTCGCAACCTACTACTCCATTCTCTTTGCCGGCAATCAACATGGTAAGGACGAGATGCTCTACTGTCTGTATGGAGATCTACAGATGATCCAGAGCGAAAGCACCGATCAGCGACCGATTGCCAACAAGCGCTATTCGGAGCCGGTTGAGCAGTTTTCCTATAATCGAGCGTACGCCAAGGCATCGTGGGTGGTTCACATGCTGCGCTCGCAGCTTGGTGAAGAGCTCTTCCGTCAATGCGTGAAAACGTTTCTGGAAAAACATAAATTTCAAACTGTTGTGACACAGGACCTGATCTCGATCGTCGAGGAGCTCTCCGGGCGTTCGTTCGATCGATTCTTCGACCAGTGGATTTTCAGCGCCCCGATTCCAGAGCTTTCAATCAGCTACGAATGGAGCGAAAAAGAGAAGCTGGCCAAGATCAGCGTCACTCAACAACAAAAGTCCGGCGACAAGGTCGCGAAGATGCACTTTCCTTTGAAGCTCAGATTCAAGACGAAGTCCGGCACAATAGATAAAGATGTTGAAATACATGAGATTGAAGAAGACTTTTATGTCGGGCTCGAGACCGCACCAGATATAGTGCGCATCGATCCGGAATTCAATCTGCTTGCTACTATCATATTCAAGCCGACTACGACAATGCTCTATGCACAGCTCTCCGACAAAGACGACTCGATCGGAAGAATGCTGGCGGCCGAGCAGCTCAGCGGTCGCCCTGACGAGAGCACAATTGAGAAGCTGAAGACCTGTCTTGCCAGCGACAACTTCTATGCCGTAAGAACGAAGGCGGCCGAAGCGCTGAAGAACATTCATAGCGACGAAGCGCTCGATGCCCTGGTAGCTTCCACCAAGCAGCCGGATCCTCGAGCTCGACTGGCTGTTGTTAAAAGCATCGGCGGTTTTTTCAATCCTAAAGCGATGCTTGCACTGATTAGTTGTTTAAAAACAGAGAAGAACTCCGCCATACAATGCGCGGCACTCAACGGTTTAAGTGCATACAATGATCCTCAGGTGAAGCAGCTCTTCTTACAATATCTTCGCAGTAAGTCCTATCAAAACCGCATTGCCGAAGCAGCAATCTCGGCGATGCGACGACAGGAGGATCCGGAGTTCGCGCCAGCCATTAAAGAGCTGTTGCTCAAACAAGGTGCTGATGCGACCAGCCGGACCATTAATTCCTCTCTCGATGCAATTGCTTTTCTCTCTCGTCACGAGCAAAAGAAGAAAGAGATTCGCGATTTCATTGCCACCTTCTTGAGTCACAAACGTGTCATGGTTCAATGCGGTGCCATCCAGGCGCTGGGCACACTGGAGGATCCAAGCGCAATTCCGTTATTGGATACATTTGCCTGGTCCTCGAGCAAGAATCCTCAACAGAAGGAAGCGCTGCGAGCGATAAAGGCGCTGCGCACAGTAAATGTTCCAAGCGACAATCTCAAGGATCTGCGTACTCAAGTGCTCGAGCTACAAAAGTCGCAGCGAGAGCTGAAGAAAGAGGTGGATGACCTGAAAAAACGATTGAATGTGACCGAGCCTAAGAAGAGCGCAGCAGGCAAGAGAAAGAAGTCCGAAGAGGCTAAATCCACTTCTAAATGATCGAAAAGCGCCTCACCGACTCTCTTGCCGACTATCCACCGGGTATTGCGTCGGAAAAAACTTTCGCCAGGTAGGTCGTAGCCAGGAGCAGTACGATACACCCCAGGATGGCGAATACCAGAATCGACCCAAACATCCGTTTCATATAAGCGTCTTTTTTGTCTTGGAGACTCATGTATGTGCCCTCACAGCGGCATTATGTTTATACCCAAAGGTGACAAGATGGCAAACTCAGGTCCATTGCTACCCCAGAGCACGATCAGGGTTATCCCCCAGTCGAAAGAGCGGTACTTTCCAGATACATTGACCCCTGCCTGAGGTAATGTAAGGAAGATTCAAACTCGATGCCGGGAGGCGAAACATGATGTCCCCAAGTCCGTTGGCAATTACCGTATCTCAAATTCGAAGAGGCGCAAGCGTCAGTTTCGAAGCCAGCCTCAAACAGTTGGAAGAACAGGATCAGGTGACTGTCCGCAACGACCTGAAGGTCTTTACGCTGGTCAAGAAAGAAGAAGACGACGATGAAATCACCGCCGTCTCCGATACTGGTTATGTTCTCGTATCGACTAGTTAGTCGACTCACCGCCGCCAGGATGTTTGCTGGCGATTGCAAGCCGCTTCTCGACTACGTCCCAATTCATGTTGTTGATGAACGCTTCAAGATACTTCGCTCTGTCAGTTCCATAGTCGATCATATAGGCATGTTCGTAAACATCAAGCACCACCAGCGGTACTATGTTAGCCGGTGATGCCAGGTTATGCAGGTCGAGTGCATATGCATCCACGTAACCGGCTCTTGTGTTGTAGCCCACGATAACCCAGCCACGGGCGCTCTTTCCGGCAGCTTTGAGAAAGTCCATGAACTTGCCTGTCGAGCCCCACTGCTCTTCGATAGCGGATTTCATGCTGCCCTTGGGCTCGCCGCCTTTGCCGCCCAGATTGCCGAAATAATATTCATGATAGACCACACCGTTGTGAGCGAAGCTCTGCTCGATCAACAGCTCTCGCAATGGCGAATAAGTAGCGTTAGCGGTCGAGAGATCGACGGTCTTCAATTGATCGTGAATAGCGTTGGACTTGGCCACGTAGCCGGTATACAGCCCCAGATGTTGCTTGATTTGACCTGCGCTGAAGCCGTCCATGGTGCCGGCCAGAGCGTTGAAATCTTTTGCCTTGTAGGCACCGGCGGGAGCCGCAGCAGCGGGTGTCGCTTCGACCTTGGCCTCAGCTTGAACGCCCTGGACGGCCAGTCCTGTCGCGGCAGCCATGGCGCCCATCAAGAGGACCTCGCGCCGTGTGACGATACCTTCGTTGGTCACTTCATAGTTGCCAACAAGATCCCTTTTCTTCAAACTCATATCTATACTCCTCTCAACTGCCAACCGAATGCGCGCAAGAAGGTTTTCCACAGGATACTAATTAAAAAAATCGCGCGCACGCCCTTTTCTTATGGCGTAAAGGTTATCTTTAACAGAGGTCCAGCTTAACACATCCTCTGACTTCAAGTCGGACACCGTTGTCAACGGACAGATCAAACCAAACCCACGGAAGAACCCGATTATGACCAGCACAAGCAAAACCGAGCAGGAATCGCCAAGAGGAAAACAGGTGAAACCAAGTGCCAGTTACAGCATGACATTGCGCATCAAAATCCCTAACGAGCCGGGCAGTCTTGGTGTGGTCACATCCTTAATCGGCAAGATTGGCGCCGACATTGGTGCCGTCGACATCGCCGGGTTTGAAGGCAACTTCATTATCAGAGATATTACAGTCAAGGTGCGCGACTCCGATCACGGTGAAGCTCTCGTGCAAGAGATCAAAGCGCTCAATCGATTCGAAGTACTGCATGTTTCGGATCGCACTTTCCTCATGCACCTGGGTGGCAAAATCAGAGTCACCAACAAAGTTCCGCTTCAAACTCGCGACGATCTTTCAATGGCTTACACGCCGGGCGTGGCTCGTGTTTGCATGGCTATCCACAAGGAGCCGGAAAACGTATACAAGCTCACCATCAAGCGCAACACGGTCGCGGTGGTTACGGACGGATCGGCCGTGCTGGGGCTCGGCAACATCGGACCGGAAGCGGCGCTGCCTGTTATGGAGGGCAAGGCGATGCTCTTCAAAGAGTTCGGGAAAGTCGATGCCTTCCCGATCTGCCTGGCCACTCAGGATACCGAAGAGATCATCAAAGCGGTCAAAGCAATTGCCCCCGTATTTGGTGGCATCAATCTGGAGGACATCGCAGCACCGAGATGCTTCGAGGTTGAAGACCGATTGAAGCGAGAGCTTGATATTCCGGTATTCCACGACGATCAACACGGAACAGCAGTTGTCGTGCTCGCGGCGCTGATCAACGCTTTGAAAATCGTCAAAAAGAAGATGGAAGACATCAAGGTAGTCGTCACCGGGGTTGGTGCCGCCGGCGTCTCCTGCTCAAAGATTATACTCTCTGCCGGTGTAGTCAACATCATCGGGTTCGACAGAACAGGCGCTGTCTACAAGGGACGAGCAGATCACATGAATTTCATGAAAGACTGGTTCGCAGAACACACCAATCCTCAGGGCTTCAAAGGATCGATCTCGGAAGCGCTGGAAGGCGCCGATCTTTTCCTCGGTCTATCGGGACCAGGGACCATCCAGGCGCAAGACCTCAAGAACATGAATCGCGATCCAATCGTGTTTGCTATGGCAAATCCGACACCGGAAGTGATGCCGGAAGACGCCGCTCCTTACGTCCGCATCATGGCGACGGGACGCTCAGACTATCCAAATCAGATCAACAACGTGCTCTGCTTCCCGGGAATGTTTAGAGGAGCTCTCGATGTTCGTGCCACCGACATCAATGAAGAGATGAAGCTTGCCGCCGCTCACGCCATCGCGCGTGTTGTCGGCGACAATGAGTTGAACGAGGACTACATCATCCCAGGCGTATTTAATCCGCAGGTCGCAGACAATGTCGCAAAGGCCGTTTCGGAAGTGGCAATCAGAACAGGTGTCGCCCGAAAAGGCAGCGCTGACGATCTAATATCGTAGTTGGTAATATGATAGTAGTTGGGACGTAAATCCACCCTTGACGAGTTTGGCCACAAAAACTAAGCTGACTAAGGAGTCCTGAATCGATAGGCTAATTGCGGAGGTCAAAGCACTACATGTCCGATCTTGAAAGACTGCGAAGACGGCGTGAGCAAGAAGCTTTAGCCCGCCAAGATGTCGAACGCGAAGAGCGCCGCAAGAAAGAGCAGCGCGAGCGACAGCGCGCCAAGGAAGACCACGAAAGGTTCCGCCTCCAGCAAATGGCCGTGGCGAAGCAGAAAGAGAAGCAAAAGGCAGAGGACAATCGCGTATTCGAGCAGAACAAAAAATTGATCGATGAGCTCGACCAAAAGAAGCGCGAACAAGAAGAACAGGGCTTCGCACAACAGCAGGAGTGATGCTTTAGAGTTCGTCTTTGAGCATCTGCTGCAGACCTTCGTCAAAACCAAGCAACTTGGTAGCCAATTCTTGTCGAGTCTTCTCCAGAGTAAGACCGGCTTTCAGAGGTCGTCGCGCCTTCTGCTTCAACTCGGCGGTCGAGACAGCGTGTATGAGCCGAGCGTCCAGTCCGAAAATCTGCGCGGCCCGTAGCGCAAAGTTGTACCTGTCAGTCGAGGTGGCGCCGGCTAGATTGTACACACCTTCACATTCTTTATTGACCAGCTCGATCAACGCTTTTGAAAGATTGCGATTGTATGTCGGAGTGCTTACCTGATCGTTGGGCACCTTCACCTTTTGGCCCTGAGATAGCTTGTGAATTAGTCTTGCTATGAAGTTTTTCCCCACAGCTTCCCATCCGTATACATGTGTGGTTCTCGCTATGAGATAGCGCTCGGCACAGGTCGCGACATGCTGTTCTGTAAGAATTTTGTGATAGCCATAAACGTTGAGCGGATTCGGCAGCGAAGCTTCAGCATAGGGACCTTTGCTACCATCAAAGATGTAATCGCTGGACATAATTACAATGGTCGCACCACAGCGATTGGCGGCTTCAACGAGATTTGCCGTGCCCAGTACATTGACGTGAAAGCTCTCTTTAGGCTCGCTCTCGCAACGGTCCACATTGGTCATAGCGGCACACGCATAGATCACGTCGGGGGCCAGCTCCTTTACCATGCGAAACAGTCTGGAGCGATCGTTGATGTCGAGCTTTCTCAGACCTTTTGCCGGCTGCGAGAACCAGGTTCCTACTGCATCGTGTTGCTTCTCGAGCAGCGAAGAATACAACGCTCCGCCAATTTGACCGGATGCTCCAACAACCAGATGTCTCATACAGCTCTATCCATTTCTCAGCGCCCAATCATAAGGGATATCGTTGTCGAACGGATCGATTCGGCGAATCTCATCCGCTTCATGTGGATGTGTAGCGCAGTTGGCCACAATCGCAGGCTCAGCACCCATGCCTTTGAATCCATTCCAGACCTGGGGAGGTATCGTGACCAGATGGTAATTCGATTCGCCCAACAGAATCTCCTGGATCGTTCCGCGTGTAGGAGATCCGAGTCTGTCATCGTACATGACGAGCCTTATTCGACCATGCACAACAGCATAATTTAATGTCATCAAAGAATGAATGTGCCACCCTTTGACGATTTTTGGATGAACCACAGAGAAATAGATCTCGCCGAACTGAGTAAAATGCGGATCGTCAGCCCGAAGCATATGCATGAGCTTGCCTCGTTCGTCCGAGATCTGCTTGAGCGGGGTGATAATAACACCGTCAATTGTGTGCTTGGCACTCGTTGTCGTGCCAAGATGTCTCACCAGTGGCCTGATATTGCTCTGACCAGCTTGAGTCATTGTTTTCATCTCTTACACCAGATTACGTCCATAGCTTCCACGGTGCAGCGCCACTGCTCCACAAACTCTGCAAGAGCTCCACATCGCGCAGAGTATCCATGCACTGCCAGAATCCATCGTGCCTGTAACAACCGAGCTTACCCTCCAGAGCCAGCCGTTCAAGCGGACCTCGTTCAAATATTACTTCGTCGTTGTTGATATATTCTTTGACCCCCGGCTCCATCACGAAGAAGCCGCCATTAATCCACGACGCCTCCGTCTGCGGCTTTTCGGAGAAGCTCGCCACGTTGGTTGCTTCAAGACGAATTTCGCCAAAACGAGCGGGCGGCCTGACCGCCGTAACAGTGACCAGGCTGCCCGATCGCTCATGTGCCGCGAGCAGCTCATCAAGATTCACGTCGGCTACACCATCACCGTATGTCACAAGAAAGCGCTCTTTGCCGACATAGTCGACCACCTTTTTGATTCTGCCACCAGTCATGGTGTTGATACCGGTATCGATTAGATGAACTTTCCAATCTTCGACATCCTGGCCGACACCGGCTACCTCGACGTCACCGGATTTGATATCAATCACCAGATCGCTGTCTCTAGTTCTAAAGTTAAGAAAGTAGTCTTTAATGACGCCGCCCTTATATCCCAGCGCAATCACGAACTCTTGGAATCCATAATAGGAGTAAATTTTCATAATATGCCAGAGCATCGGGCGCCCGCCAATCTCTACCATCGGTTTGGGCTTGACGGTCGTCTCTTCCTGCAGCCGCGTGCCCAGCCCTCCGGCTAAGATCGCCGCCTTTATTCGTTTTGGTTCAGCCAATCTGTTTACCTATTCTCGAGCAAATTTACTCTATCCCAGTGGCTATAATTATAGATGCCGTGAAATTGCTCTCCGCGTGATTATGGAAAAAAATGAATTGAGGCAAAAGATCCTCGAGCTTGTCAGGGATTTTCATGCTCAAGAGTGGCCCGCCACAAAATTTCAACCAGGCGACACATTCATTCCTTATGCAGGGAGAGTTTTCGACGATTCGGAGCTGGTCCATCTGGTAGACGCATCCCTTGATTTTTGGCTGACTACCGGAAGATTTGCCATGCGCTTCGAACGTCAGTTTGCCGATTATCTTGGCAATCTTTATGCAATTTTATGCAATTCCGGATCTTCGGCCAACCTGCTCGCCATGTCGGCGCTCACTTCTCCGAAGCTGAAAGATCGTCAGATTGTCGAAGGCGACGAAGTGATCACGGTGGCAGCCGGCTTTCCTACGACCGTAAATCCGATTATTCAAAACCGCCTCATCCCTGTCTTCGTTGATGTCGACCTGGCCACGTACGATGCCAACATAGAAGAGGTGAAAGCGGCGGTCGGACCGAAAACAAAAGCGATTTTCCTTGCCCATACTCTGGGCAACCCTTTCGACATCGAAGCAATTCAAAAGATCGCGAAAGACAACGATCTCTGGTTGATTGAAGACAACTGCGATGCTCTTGGTAGCACCTATGGAGGCAAACGCACCGGCTCGTTCGGCGACATCAGCACAGTGAGTTTTTATCCAGCCCATCACATAACCATGGGAGAGGGCGGCTGCGTGTCAACGAAAGATCCGCTACTCAAGATAATTATCGAATCTTTCCGTGACTGGGGACGAGACTGCTACTGTGCGCCCGGCAAAGACAATACATGTGGAAAGCGCTTCGACTGGCAGCTCGGCTCGCTACCGGAAGGTTACGATCACAAGTATATTTACTCCCACATCGGATACAACCTCAAGCTCACCGACATGCAAGCAGCAGTGGGATTGGCTCAGTTAGCCAAGCTTCCCGATTTCGTGGAAAAACGCAAACACAATTGGAAGTATCTGCGCGATGGTTTGAAGGCTTTGAAAGATTTCGAGGAACATATCATTCTTCCGGAAGCGACAAAGAACAGCGACCCGAGCTGGTTCGGATTTGTGCTCACCGTGCGACCGGAATCGCCGTTCAAGCGAAAAGAGCTGGTTCATCATCTCGAATCGCGAAAGATCGCGACAAGACACATCTTCGGCGGCAACATTATTCGTCAACCGGCATATCAAAATATCGAGATGCGTGTCGTCGGAGAGCTGAAGAATACCGACATCGTGATGAACAACTCTTTCGTAGTTGGTGTTTATCCTGGTATCTCCGACGAAGCGCTCGACTACATGATCGATACCTGTCGTCAGTTCTTCGCTGCTATTTAGTCTCGTCGGCGGATTTTAACCGTAGAACGCAGATAGAGTTGTGACGCGGCATCGGACGCCGTGAGCGACCAGCGCGGATCGTTAGCCAGGGTCTCAGTCAACCTGGATTGTGCCGGAAAGAGAATCCAATCGATCTGATACTTATCCAACACCGATTGCCACCCCTCTGCCGCTGTCATCACTCTGGCGTAGTCTGAATAGAAAGCCGGTCCATAAAAGTCGGCGCGGTCGTCTATGAAGACACGCTTCCCGAGTGAATATCGAAGATAACCACCCCAGTTATCGTAATTCAATCCATGTTTCAAATCTAGATTGTTGTTTTTTATATACGTTAGGGTGCCGGTCGGCAGTCTCACGGGATCAAATTTCGAAGTCATGTTTTTTTCGTAAATCGGCTGGAAGAAACAAGAGAACATCAACAGCAAAATCGAACATGCAAGCGGTATTAGATGCCGTTTGCATCGCCCTTCCAGATCATTGAAGCGCGAGTATACTGCGGCTGCAGCACCAAAAACAGTACCAGCCACCTTAGCTGTCGTACCTGAAGCGGGGAAGAGGCCGGCTAAGTATGGCGCGGCGACAATTGCAAAAATAGGCATGCTTCTCACTGCCGCAAGCGCAAAATGTGCAAGCACCAGACAGGTCAAGAATCCGCCCGCAGAGATTTGAGTACGGGCTAAAGCCAACCCGGCGGCCAGGACGAAGAACATGAGCTCCAGACAGGTGGAGTGCATATTGCCCTTGAACACCGGCGACATGAACTCGCTGGTATGGGTATGAACACCCTCGCTCCAATACTGAAAAATGTATCGATGCAATTCCAGTCCGTACGGATTTACTATTGTTATCAACCCAAGACCGACACAAAGCGCGAGTAACAGTTGTGCTTTTGCACGATGGCGACGACGTTCTTCAGGTAGTCGGCCGAAACTCCACAGCACCACCTGTGATGCCGCATGAATACCCGCGATCAGTATTCCGAGCGCAAAGGCAGGATGGCAATTGACCCAGACAAGCATGATCAAGGTCAACGTGATGCTCAACCGGCGCATGCTGATGCGATCGCGGACGAAGTCTTCCAGGTCGGTCGAAAAAATCCAGACCGCCCAGAAAGTTACCAGATGCGGTCGTGCCAGTGTGTGGCTCAAGGAGATCAAGATAGCCAGCATGACAATCGCGACCGCCACGATCGCGCCTGAACCTTCGCGCCTGGCCCGCTCATAGATCGATAGAAATAGATACCCGAGCGCTACACTGATAACGACAGCCAGAAGCGACAGCCCGCCTTTATTGGTGATGAGAGCTATAACCAGATCGAATAACCATTCATACGAGACCCAGGCCTTGTCGGCGAACGTATTTGATATGAGATCAACGTGCGCTACGCTTCCAGACTTCAATACATAGTCGCCAGATACCAGATGCCAGCCGGTGGATCCGTCTGAGTACAACCGATCGCGCAGCGCGAACAGTGTCGACCAAATTACAAAGAGAAAAAGAAAATCGCCTAGATCAGGAAGCGCCAGCTGTTTTGGACGCGATGCATCACTCAAGATAACGCCTCAAGAAATGTTCGGTCAGTGAATAAGCTTCCACGACGAGCGGCAAGTTCGCTTCCGCACTGTGCATATCGCCATCGCGAGCGTTGGATTCAAGAACAGCGCTCGCCTTTTCACACTTCCATGCCTGAATAGCCCGTGAACAACCCTTGAGCATATGCGCCGCGGAACGAAGGAGCTCCTGATCTTTGCTTGAAACAGCCCGTTCCAGCTTTTCGATTATAGAAGAGGTGTCATCAAGATAGGCTTGAGCCAGCTCCTTGGCCAGATCAACATCGAATTCGGTCTCGAGGTTTTTGATCCCTACGATCTCTTCCGTTTCGGCATCAGACATGGGTGCATCCTTTTTTAGGTAGCAAGCAAGGAGTCGTCCGGACAAACCTTCTTCAGCTCTTCTCTCGTCTGAACGAAAACCGCCTTCAGTCTCATGTACTTAACGCGCACCTGCGTCCAGTCTTGAGCTTCTGCATATGCCATTATGTCGGTGGTCAATCGTGTCATCAATCGCATGCCCAGCGCGGCGCAAGGTCCCTTAACCGCATTGGCGAAGTGCACGACGGAATCAGGATTCTTCTCATCGATGGAGAGTTGCATGCATTCGATGTAAGTGCCCATATTGCTCAAGAACAGCCTGCTTACTTCTTCAACCTCTTCTCTACCGTAAAGCTTGAGCATTGCTGCGATATCG
>CAZISK010000017.1:0-21663 GCA_964541355.1 uncultured Candidatus Obscuribacterales bacterium | reverse complement strand
ACGCTTCCAGGCCGGTGGCGCTACCATCCCAACCGGTTCCACAGTGCAAGACTACGGTCTGTCATCCACGAGA
This sequence comes from uncultured Candidatus Obscuribacterales bacterium, assembly GCA_964541355.1. Lineage (GTDB taxonomy): Bacteria > Cyanobacteriota > Vampirovibrionia > Obscuribacterales > Obscuribacteraceae > JADYXR01. The sequence goes on along the minus strand of CAZISK010000017.1, from coordinate 21,590 downwards.
CAAAACGGCATTCTCGGTTTAACTGCTCAGCAAACTACCGAGTTTGGTCAAGGTCTCAGAAGAGTGCCCATCTTCTCCAACAAATCAACAGACTTCGGATTCCCTTATTCACAGTTTGATCCAGCCAATACAAACCCACAAAAGCAAGATCAGCTGCTATTGCCTACGGCAATCATCACCAACTTCTAAGGAAGTAGATACACCACCACATGAACGCACGGAAACTTTTAATTCACCCAGACTCAAATTCTTTTAGAACTCAAGGAGGTTCAAAATGGCAACAAAGACCCTAAAGCAAATCAGTAAGGAGATCACCTCTTCTCACTCTTTCAAGGTTGCCACCCGCGTAGGTTTCCTCCTGGCTCCTCAACTCGTCCTCATGGCCGTTGGTATTTATGACCAAGCAGCTCATGCACAGGGATTGGTGGGGGCGCCAGTGGACCCCCGCTACGGGCAATCGAACGAAGTAGGTCAATTGGCAGACTTCGGATATGACACCGCTCGCGACATCTCTCGTGTCGTAACAGCGTTGTCCACAGTGCCTTCGTCCCTTGCCGGCATGAAGATCGCATTCGGTCAACGTGACGGCGGCGAATCCGCAATGAACGTAGCTAAAGGCCTTGGCGTTGGATTCGGCGGACCGACAGCGGTTCACTTGATCGGCACCTTCGCTATCAATAACTACGGTGGTCTCGGCGGCGGTCTATAAGCAAAGCTTCGACCGGGAAAGCACAGACTTTGTCGAACGGCTTGGAAGGATCGGCAGGCAACTGCCGGTCCCTCCTGTACCCTTTTCGCCATATCAAAAGCAAAATGATATGTGATTCGAGTAACTTCTTGTCGTGACGTCGCCTGCAGCACTTTGGGGATGAACCCAACGCGACGATTACCGAGCCATAAGGAAGCCCCACCCACCCAATTAGTCGGAAATGTTCATCCAGTCGGATGAAGAGCAATAGGTAAAACACTCAATCAGTCGTCTTGAGGCGTTGGTGAATCCACCTCAAGGCTTGGTCGTTCGAATACGTATATATAAGGATTCGGTTTCTGTTAGGCAGGTTTGACCAGACTCGACTCGCCTCCACCCAACTCGACCCAAAGGCAAAACTCTAAACCGATATCGGTTTAACTTCTGCAACCTGACCTCTTAGCTGTCCCAGGCTTTCGGACCTCAGCTGGAAGTTTGCCTCAGGTGATCTCGGTTTGCTTCGGTACGCACAACGAGTGCCCGGCTATTCAGAAGCCTCGGTGATTCTAAACCGATATCGGTTTAGCTTTTGTGAGCTGTCTGAACTTCCGCGCGTTGTTCAGGCTACTGGGGGCTGTTTCCAGGAAAGTATTTCTCGGTGATTCTAAACCGATATCGGTTTAGGCTTCCGTTAACTGCCTGAGCTTCGGGCTTGATCCGGCTACCGGGAGCCGTTGTCACGAAGGTCGCCTCGGGTGAAACTAAACCGATATCGGTTTAGTTTCTTGCTGAACCTCAAGCAGTTCCAGGCTTTTGAAGCATAATTTCCAGGGAGGTATTTCCTCCATGTGACCGACTGCACCGGCGAATAGAAGTTTTCCTTCTACTTTCCGGAAGAATTTAGTGACATCAGCTGGCGATTGCTACGTGATGGAAAACTAAGTTCTCGTCCAATTTCTCATGAAACAGTATTGGTTCTCAAGTATGTAGACTCCGTTCGATTGACGTTCGACCAGTTCCGCGCGTGTTTTCAAGAGGCGTCCGCCCGTGTCATAAGAAATTTCGTCTTGCACAGGCCTATTACGCGCGCAGAGAAGAGGGCAGTGGGGTTTTTCCCATAGGGGTGGGAAATTCACCGCTTCTCAGTGCTGGTCGGAATCTCGTACTATCATCCTTACGTTCGACCGCACCCCGCGTTCAGAAAAGAGCATAATGCAGAAAAACGGCACAGCAACGGACAATTCGACACTCAAACAAATTCTGTTTGCGGTTGTCGTAACCGTTTGCATGTCTGGTCTTGCTATCGATCCGGCTTTTGCACAGGGATTTGAAATGCAGCCTGCGCTCTCGGAACAACAACCCCAGGGAGTTATCCCCAGCCAAGATTCTTTCTTGCCTCCAGATGTGGTGCCTCAACCGGATAACGGTGCACCAGGTATGCCAGGACAGATGATGATGGAAGCCACCCAGGGGCAGCTTTCGGCGGCACCGCCGGATGCGCAGATGAATCTTAACCCTGCAAGTGGCGTTCAGACCGCCCAGGGCATGCGCAAAGCGTTGTTCGATTCGCTAATGGGGAATACGCAGTTGTCCAGTCAGATGCCGCAGTTTGACCCAGCTATGGGTGGCAATTTTGGTCAAGCCACTCCATACAACCCACCATCGATGCCGGGTCAATATGCCATCGGTCAACCCGACTGGCTTTCCCAGGGAAACAATTCCAACTCTACTCAATATGGAAATTCCAGTCAAACCCAAACACTCACGGGTGGGTCCAAGGTTCCAATCGTGAGACGTGATATTCGCAAAGGTGGCTTTGCCAACAACATCAGCGGTGGTAGCGCTCTTGGTGCTGGTTTGCTAACCGGTCTGGTGAGACGTCCCAACTCTCTTTTCGGGCTCGGCTTTACTGGACTGACACTCACGGGTCTTGGGATGCGTAATGGATTTCGATTTTAGGATAACGTCATGAAAAAGAGCATTTTTAAATTATCACTACTTACTTTAGCGGCAACCGTTGTTGGCTCAGCCGCAGCGCAACCGGCAATGGCTCAAGGTGCTCGTTTTCAATTCGAGCCTAACAAGTGGAACACAGCCGAGCCACAAAAGTCACGCTACATCAATCAACAGCCGCCTACAACCCGAGTCGGGCACGGCATGGTGCCGAAAGCATCGAGCTTCCTTGGCGGCGTCAGCCCAGAATTCTTGAAGCCGGTTCCAAAACCGCAACCTGTTCAACCAATGATCACGACTAACGTTCAGCCTAGCGCTTCGTTCGGTCAACCACGCATAGTTCCAAAACCACAACAGCCTCAGCAGTTGGCGGCAACACCGTTCAACCCTAACTTTGGCAATCCTATGCAACCAGCACCAGTAGTGGCTCAGCAACCCCAGCAGATGAGCGCTCCGCAGCAACCGCTCGCTAACCCTACTTCGTCAAGAAATAGCCTTTCTGGACGAATGGTGCCTCGCCACTCCTCACATGGACATGCTCGTTCGGCTGTCGCCGGTCGTTTGATGAAGCCTACACAGCCATCAGCGCTGTCCGCCATTCCGAAGGTCGCGTCTTATGGAGGCTCTCACTACGTACCCGGATCAACCAAACCAGTTTCGTCTGGAAGGCGCTCAGAAACCGATGTATACGGTCAAATCGTAAGACACTAATCACCACAGCTACCCCACAATCATTCGATTCTCTCACTAGGAGGCTTCAATCATGTCTAAACTCAACAAGCTCGCGAAAAAAATCACCGGCTCCCACAAGTTCAAAGTTGCGACTCGCGTAGGTTTTCTCCTCGCTCCACAGCTTGTGCTCATGGCAGTAGGAATCTACGACCAGGCCGCTCATGCGCAAGGTCTGGTCGGCGCTCCAGTAGATCCGCGTTACGGTCAGTCCAACGAAGTCGGACAATTGGCAGACTTCGGTTATGACACCGCCCGCGATATCTCCCGCGTAGTCACCGCTCTTTCAACCGTACCCTCCTCCCTCGCCGGAATGAAGATTGCATTTGGTCAAAGAGACGGCGGCGAATCAGCTATGAACGTAGCCAAAGGTCTTGGCGTTGGATTCGGCGGACCGACAGCGGTTCACTTGATCGGCACCTTCGCCATCAACAACTACGGCGGTCTCGGCGGCGGTCTATAAACCGGCAAACGATCCGTCTGGGGAAATTGAGCGCCCTCGATCAGTTTCCAGCTAACCTTTTTGTCGAACGGCTCGGTGGGATCGGCAGCGGACACGTCGCCGGTCCTTCCGTGATTCTTTCTGGTTGACGAAAGGTTTAAACCGAAATCGGTTCAGTCGCTCTGCTGATGAAGCCGAGCCAATCGACAAGATAGGTTGACGACATCGCTTATTGGGAGTCAATCGGTGACCGAAATCGGTTCAGCTCCATCTCCGGTCAGAGTCGATCGACAAGCCCGACCCGAGGTTGACGAGATCGTTTCAGTCGATCGTTGACCGAAATCGGTTCAGCTCCATCTTCGGACAGAGTCGATCGACAAACCCGTACTCGAAGTTGACGAGAGCGTTTACTGGCAGTCCAGCGGTCAGCCGAAATGATTCGATTACTACACCAAGAACTAATTGGTTTAGTCCATACCAATTAATCATTAAATTCAGAAGATAAAATTTTTCCACTGCACTTCGACGAAGTGTTCTTCCGTTTCGCAAGAAATTGCAAGTGGCGAAGAGGCGCGAAAAGTTCAGCGTGAAACCCCACCGTATTCCCGCCCTTGATGGGAATTTCCCCAATGACAGATTTTCTGCACAGTCATAAACTGCAAGCTATAAACACCCCGTTTCTTTCGCGAACCAACCAACACACGTGCTCAAGTCAGTCAATCAACTACTCTCGAAATATCAGCAAGCGGCAAAGTCTGTAGTTGCGCTCTCAGTAATTTTCATGCTGATGGCGCCTTTCTGCTTCTCGGCGGCATTTGCGCAAACAGAGCCGCCACCTCCAGGAGGCGCCTGGCCTTCAGACCCTGGTGCTGGCGCCCTAAGCCCGGGAGCTCGTAGTACCGACTCCACTTCTCGCTTGTTTCCAGACGAGCCGCCAACCAACTTCGTCAATCAGGCGGCTGAACAGAACAAAGACATCGTAATCACCAACGTCGAGGCTTTGCTCACCGACGGCTTTAGAAACTACAACGAGACCTACATGGGACTCCATACTTTCTGGGGCGACGACATTATCTCCAACCTCTTCGCCAACATCGGACAGCTCATCGGTAAGTGGTTGACCGAGTTTATCAACGGTTGGGTATCAGATACAGTCCAGTTCTTGACTGGCTTCCTCAGAATTTTCGTGTTGAACCCCAACATTGCCGTTAATGGTATGAGCAATGTTCCTGGCGGCGGACAGAGCGATGATATCTCGCCCTTCATTCGGCAGGGCGCCGACGTCATGTATGGTATCGCCGTAGACCTCTTGCTTTTGCTCTTTATTCTCTGCATCTGGAAGTATTGGGCCGAGGCAGCCTGGAGAGGTGGTGGCAATCTTGTAGGTGCAGTCGGTCGATTGATCTTCACATCTGGTCTGATGCTCGCCTGGCCAACAATTTACGCCTTCGAAATTCAGATCACCAACGAGATGATCAAGGCGCTCTACTTTAACTCCTCCGATCAAGTCTCCGCTCTGGACGCTGCCATGGCGGCCGCAGTCAAGGGTGGTCTCATGGCTGGCGCCGGCTTAATAGCCAATGCAACCGCCCCTATCGCCGGTCAAGCGTTCGGCGGTGTCCTGGGTGCTGGACCGGGTGGTATCGCACTTGGTACTGTTGGTGGATTGGTCGCTTTCGTCGGTCTGATGATCTACCTTGTATTAGGCGGCATATTGATCGCCGAGCTGGTCTATATCCTTGTATTGAAAGCGATTCAAACAGCGCTGCTTACGGCGCAATATATGTTCGCTCCGCTCTTTCTCGTATTCTTCGCTACTCCAGACACCGAGAATGTCACCTCCGGATTCGTAAAGTCTTTCGTAGAGGTCAGTCTCTGGACATTCGTCTGGGTAGGACTGCTCAAGATCTTCGTCATCATGATTTTGTCCGACTTCAATCCATGGGGCAAGATCATTCTTGCCGTCGGCATCTTGCAAATGATGATTCAGGTCCCGTCTTTCCTTGCACGCGCACAAATCAGTCCTATGTCCGACTTCATTTCGGCAGGCTTGATTTCGGGCACTCTCGTGAATGCTGGTAAAGCTCTTGGCAGTACCTTGCAACAGCGCGGTATGCAGCTTGCGAAATATATTGGTGGCGACACTACGACTGGTGCGGCGCGTGGACCGGAAATGTCCAAGAAAGCCGAGCTTAAAGGGCTGGCACATGGTGTTAAGGATCCCCACCATTTGAAGAATATTCGTGATGCTTCCCGCGGCGTCAACAATGAGCCAAAGCCACCGAAGGGCGGTACGCAACTCGATGCCAACGGTCAACCGATTAAGCCAGTTGGCCCCGAAGGAGACAAGACCAATACCCCTGTTCCTAAGAAACCTGGAGAGGGCGATGGTGAGAAAAAAGACGGAACCGGAGTTCCAGAAGCTGCAAGCGCAACGCTTAATCCGCTAGGTGCAGCAGGCGATACTGCGACGAAGGGCCTCGGGATCGGCGGCGTTGCAGCCGCAACTGGAGCAGTCCTCGCTGCAGCTACCAGTTCTGCTGGTACGCCAACTTCTACCGGTACTGATGAAGCCACGAAACTTGCCGGTCAGCTCGCTGCCGACGAAGCCAAAAAGCTCAATACCGACGCTACCGGTTTGCCCGACGGTGGTACCGGTGCCACCGCTGTAGCATCACCTCCTGGTAAGGATGAGAAAGGTGAGGCGAAAAGCCCGACCCTCGTTCCCGGTAAGAGGGATGTCGTCGCGGCCGGCGCTACCACCGATGATAAGAGTAAAGCCGGTGGCGATACATCGAAGAGCGGCGCCGATTTAACTACTGCTCTGGCTGCTGCTGGAAAAGCTCTAAATACTGGTGCTCCGAAACCAGGTGGCGATGGTAAAGAGACCGGCGCCACAGCCACGGAAAAAGATGTGACACAACCGGTCGACACGTCGGTTAAACAAGTAGGTCCGCAAGGCGATAAGGCTGGCACAGTAACGCCTCCAGTTGATGCCAAAGATCTGGCTGGTATGGCAGCTGATAAGGACAAGGCAGGTACGAAGACAGATGGCAGTGCCAACACAAATCCTCCTCCTCTGACCGTAGAGCAGGAAGAAGAGCTTGCTGCCGCCGGTCTCAATCCTGGTGGTGTCAGGCTCACGCCGGGAGCAGTTATTGGTGGTGGTGGCGACAAAGATCTCAGTACCAAGCCGCCGACATCGGATGCTAGCTCTCTTGCAACGAAGACGCCAGTAACGAGCGGCGCTGGACCGGAAGGGACCCCACTTGTAGTTCCCGTGGCGACACTCAAGCCGGGGGCCAACAGCACTCCGTCTGGATTGCCGGCATCGTCCGACGCGACAGTCCAGGGCCTGGGCAGAGCTACAAGCTCGCCTACTACCGGAAAGAACATCGATCCTTCAATTGCGATTGGCGACGATTCCGCCGAGTCGAGTACTCTTACGCCTCCTGATGCCAAGCTACCTCCAGTCGCCAGCAAGACAACAGGTCCAGGAGCGGACGCTCCTCCTCCTCCTAATGCCGCCGACCTGGCATCCACTTCGACTACATCCGGTGGAGGACCATCGGTTGGTGCCAAGTCGACGACGGAAGTTAAGGATAGTGGTGGCTCAGGTGGCAGCCCGGTTGAGCTAAAACCTGGAGTAGTAGTTCTTCCTCGTCGAGTGCAGGCTCCTCCAAGCGGCAACCTCGGCACGCCAGATGTGGTAGCAGATCAACAGGGTTCTGATACACCGCCGTTATCTGCCGGAGCACCAGCTAACCTCGTGACTAGTGCCAACACTGGAGGCGCTGATGCACCGCGCCTCGACGGACAGCCCATCAAGGGACCAGATTCAAGCACGAGCGGCTCTTCCACAGTCGCCCCCAAAGTCGAAGTTAGTGGTGGTGGTGGCAGCAATGTCAACGTCGGTCTGGGACCAGCTATGGTCGTACCAACGCCAACAACAACAAGAAGAGTCGGTTCGGATGCTCCGACAGTAGTTACCGCTACAGACGGCTCTCCGCTCGACTCGCAGTCAGGCGCACCGCTGGTCGCACCAAGCACAGCTCCAGATGGAGCGCTGAGACAGGACACTCCCACCACCGTCACGACTGATAGTAAGGGTGCCGGCTTGACGCCTGGCACACCTGGTAAGGCAGATGTCATTCAACAGGGCGGCTCCAGCGTTGTCGGTGTGGGCCCTACGGTTGCTCTTCCCGTTCCTGCTCCTAGAAGAAATGACACGACTCCGACGATGGTAACAGCAGATGGCAGTGGCCTCGAGCCGACTTCTGGCGCTCCAGTCTCAGTGACACCACCGATTACAAGCGGACAAGATAGTGTGACGAGTCCGACCGTAGCGACCACGGACGGCAAGGGAGTTTCTCCAGTTGGCCCTACAAAGGTGGATGCTGTACAAACAGCAGGCGGTGGTGCTCTACCGTCAACGACTTCAGTCTTGATACCACCAACAGCAAGAAGACCAGACGCCACTCAACCGGTAATTACCGGCGACGTTGGCGATAACACCACTTCTTCTGTATCCCCTGTAACGGCAGTCTCTCCTGACGGGCTCCGCACCGATGGCGTCCCACTTACGGCTGATGTCAAGCCGTCGGCCGGCGGTGCAGCCGGTGCGCCTGGAACAGTACAGATCCAACCGACCACGACCAGTCCTCTTGCAGCCAATGCGGGTTCAGTATCCGTGCCGGTTGCTCGTAAACCCGATGCACTGAACACGTCTGGAGTGACAGTAGATGGAGATGGTACTGCCTCTCCTGTTAATGTCACCGGCAATAGTGTCAGTGCAGATTCCATGCGGACTGGTGATGTACAGGCCGATACCAAAGTAGCTCCTGGCAGCCCAGGACCCACAACAGGTCGAGTTGAAGTAACGGCTCCTCCGCCACAAGCCACCTCCCCGCTCTCCGGTACGACTATCGGCGCTCCTCGTCCAGGAGTTGCCAAACCGGTGACTGTGGACGGTAGCGCAATTGACACGGGCTCGGTGGATACGACAGGGAATCCTGTGTTGGCAACTGGATCGACTCCTCCGCTCACGACAGATGGTCGAGCCGATACCGTGACGGCTGACATCAAGCCTTCAGCATCAACGGCCCCATCAACCACACCTTCACGCGTCGAAGTGACGGCGCCGACTAACGCTGCCGGCGGCGGTGGTGGCACTCCAGTAGTTGTGACCGTACCTCCTAGAACTCCTCGCAACGCCGGCGCGCAAAACTTCGTTGGTGGCGATCCTCATTGGACACCAGATGACGAGCCTGCTCCTCCGAACTCCGGTGGTGGCGGAAATCTTGGTGGCGGCGGTGGTGGTGCCGGCGGCGGCGGCGGTGGCGGCGGCGAACCCGAAAGACCTCCACACGGAAAGATGCCGGATAGTCCGCACGAACAGAGACTGTCAACGACTCAGGCAGTCGTTCCGATGAATCAGTATCAGCAATCAGGCTATCGCTGGATCCCACCTAGAGGCATCTCAGGCGGTATCCGTCTAGCCCAGGACGTCACTCTTGGATCTTCGATGTCCGGAGAACCAGAGCTGTACGGCAACGCCAAGGGACAGACTTTCCATGTTCGCCATGCAGATGATATGGATCCGGATCGTCTAGCGCTGCAAATGATGACAGCTGGTTATGCCACCTTGGTCGGCAACGATCCGGTGGCGTATGATGCCGCTCGCCAGTCTGCTATTGATGCTGGTGCCGACAAACCGAAAGGATTTGCTCAGCGTATGGCTGCTGGTATCATGTCGTTCAACGGCGGAAGTTGGGCTCAAACATCCAACGCCAAACAAGCCTTCCAGCAGGCCCTCTATACGGAATCGGTGCGAGGCTCTGAAGCCTACGTCAATGGTCAGCCTGGTAATGCTTACACCGAGTATCTCACCCAACGCTATGGTGATATGACATCACAGCAACAGGCATGGGGCGTCCATATCATGACCGATGCCGGATCTCCTGAATCGAGCTGGCACTGGGGTCACATACCTGCTACAGAAATGTTGGTTAGAAACGCAATTCCAATCGGTCCTGTGACAAGAGGTATCGCAACCAACCCATCAGTCCTTCGATCGAGACCGTTTGAACAACGCGCTGCAGTATCGGGATGCGCGGCCTATCTCGAAGCCAGAAAGAATGAAGAGATGCCGGATAATGGAGACCCTGGCTACAATATGGTCGCGGATGCATGGGTCGGTAGAGAAGCACAACTCATGCCGCCTGCAGTGGTTAATACCCTGACTGCCCTTTGCTCCGTATATGGAGATGATGTCTGCAAGGACGTTAGGATGGTCAACGACATCGCCAACACAGTTGGTGCTGGCGCCGATCAAGGTCAATACGTTACTGCGTTCGAAGCTCATCGCACTGTCGCCAGGGTCGGCGCGCCTTATATGCGTGGTGGCGGTGGCGGTGGCCCTCACCTCGGTGGTGGCGGTGGCGGCGGCGGCGGCTACGGCGGCGGCGGCGGCTACGGCGGCGGTGGTGGTGGTGGTATTGGAAGCGTCTCCAGCAGTGGTGGTGGCGGTGGCTCACTGCCCGATCGAGACGTCGAGGTTGCTGTCGATCCGGGCGACGCAGGTGGCGGTGGCAACGTCGACCTGAGTGGAGTAACTCCTCCTCCTCCTCCGAACTCTGGAGTTGGCCCACAGCAGAGATCGAATATCGTATTCAGATATGGTGCCAGCGGCGTAGGTGCAACACCACCAACGACCGGCCCATCCGTACGAATGCCAGGTGGAGTGGGCTCTGCTCCTCCTCCGACGCCAGGATCAGTAGACGTAAGAGAAGGCTCGAAGTCTGGTGGTGCACCTCCTCCAATTATCAATGAACAGACTGTTGAGGTGGAATTGGTCGGTCGGACCGAAAGCTTGATGACACCACCAATTGATGCTACACAGCTGGGTGCTCGTATTGGAAACTTAGAGCCTGGCAAGGTCGAGTACAAAGCCACTATCAACTTCACAAGACGGGACGACAACCAGGGCACTACAAGATTGCCTAGCATGAGTGTAAAAGCTCAAGCTCCCCTGCGTGATGCGACCCCGGTTGTTACCACCGAGATGGGCAATGTCAACCTGCCGAGTGGCGGTGGACAGATACTCGAGCAGAAGATTGACAGTGAGTTGACCTACAACACACGATCAGGCGATGTCGGTGGAATTACGCCAAACGATGTTGATAGAGACATCTCACGAATGGTTGGTCAATTCAACACAACTGCAGAGATGGCATACAACGTGGTTTACGATCTCCATGCCGCTGGCTTCTCCTATGAGCAACTCTCTGATCCGAAGATCGCTAGCGTGGCAATGCAAGTTCTTGCCCAAGACTCATCGATGGCTCGCACAGCAGCAGTCACGGCAGGCAAGCTCGGAGCCAGCAACTTCAGTGTAGCGCGCACTCAGGTCGTTCAAGCGATGCTCGATTGCGATCCGCGCTGGAACGAAAATAACGTCGATCCGAAGAGCATCTTTGCGGCCGAGGCCATTTCGTCTGCACACCAGGAGTACAAAGAACAACTTATCAGTGTGGACTACAAAGAGGAGCTTGGCGGAATGTCCGATGAAGCGCGGGCTGAGCATCCAGTAATCAAGCTGCAAGCCTACCCGACCAAGAACTTCGTCAACCAGGTTCTCAGTCATCCGGACTACAAACCACGTGCTGGTGGTGGTCCATTGCATAGGTCGGTCGTGACCTTGATTCGTGAGAAGATGGATCAACGTATTGCTGGAGAGGATTCCTACTACAGCGGTCGCGGACAGTATGAAGAGTCAGATAATGGCAGCACTACCGCAAGACTTGGAGGCGGAGGCCGGAAGAGTGCTCCAGATCCTGAGTATGGTTAAGTCGCAAAATCGATAGTGAGCCTGTACCTTTAATAACAGGAGCAGCATCGAGCGGCGGCCTACCGTGGCAATAGCATTGGTTTGATGAACGATCGGTAGCTCAGGTTGAAGCGTCCGTGCCTTCTAACGCCGCCCTCAGTTCAAAAAGAGTCGCCGAATGAGATGCGCTCTTGATCTTGGAGGCAATATCATAAGCAGGCGATTAATTTTTGACGAAACCTTTATCAAGTTACCGCTCTCGAACATCTTAAAAAGACCCCTCAAAAAGCCTATTACATAAGAATCTTCGCGACCTCATACGTAGAAACCGCAAACATTTAATCTTCAAATGGGCATTCCCCCACCTTCTGTGGGATTTCCCCGATTTACCATGGCTTGATACGGATCTAATCTGTACAGGAAGCCCGGTGCATCCGGCATTTGCAAAACGTTCGACCAACCAACTCATCGAGAATGAAACTCTACACCCTGAAACAAACTACTGTGGTATGCCCGCAATGCGAGCTTGTCTTCTCTACTGCGATAGCGAAGATGCCAAAACTCACACGCGATTCCCTGGTCGAGACCGACTTGCATCGGGTCCTGCCTGATGCCGCAATTAGAGCCAGTCTCATCGCAGTGTGCCCCGAGTGCTTATATGCCTGGTGGCTGTCAGGTTTCGCACCGCACTTCATGTTGCCTGAGATGGTGGCGGATTCGCCGCCAATCGATAACGCCAAGAAATTCGGTCACGCTGTTCTCAGCGGTCGAAAGTGTGGCGCTCACAGCCTCGATCGCGCGATTATAGCTCTCAACGGCTACTGGTGCGCGCGCGAGGATTTTCAACCAGCTCAAAAATGGCTCGAGCTTGCTGCGCGCGAGCTCTATGAAGCCCTGAGCGACAACAGCTGGCATGGTAACCGAGGGCGGTATCAATTCATCATGGGCGAGATTCTTCGTCTGATGGGTGAGTTTCATGATGCCGTGCGCTTCTACAATCTGGTCGATCGTCGTTCGGTTCTCCCGAAAGAGCTGATCGATCATCAGATCGTCCAGTCGAAAAACGGAGACTCCACGCCCACACTGCTTCCACCTCACATAGTGGAAGCTATCTTCCTGCCAAAACCGCAAGTGATTCCTACTGCCGAAAATGTGGCTGTCGGAGCATAGTTCATAAGCCGTTCAATAATCAGGTTCACCAATGGAAGACATCACCCCCCTAAATTTAGAAGACTCGCCGAAGCTATTCGGACTTCGCTATGACCAGCTTATTGCTTGTCTGGGTAGCCTTATCGTGTCGACGCAGCTCTACTCCTGGCTCAGCCCTGTCCCATTCATGGGACATGACTTGAGACTGGATGTCGCCATTTTTCTCGGTCTTCTGGGACCGGCTTACTGTCTAATCACGCTCAACCACACCACCGGTCATTGGGATGCCGTCATCAACTTCTACATGAGCCCTCAAGTCTACATCCCGGGTCCCGATCCGAATCCGGTTCGCTTTCTCAAAGATGAGACTCTGCCGGAATTTCTCGAGTATGAAGAAGACGCGTCGCTTGTAGTCGAATCCCTCGAATACGTTTCTCAAACCTAAGGCAACAAAGAATGTCGACTTCAATTTCCCGATCCTATCAGCAAGAGCTTGGTTTAACTTCCCTTCTCAAAAAAGGCGAGAAGGGAGAAAACGTCGATCCGAAAATGGCGGCCGCCATAGCGAAGATTCCGTCGCTGGGCGTGCCCAGACCGCATCCGCCGGCAGCCGGGCTTCTCCCTCTCTGGGATCTCTTCCAGGATGATGCCACCGGCCTCGGTATTATGGTTTTGAAAGATGGAACTTACCGTTGTACCTATGAGGTCGACGGCGTTCATGTGAGCGGCTTCGATGAAGTACGGTTGGTGTCGATGATGAACCACTTTACCGGGTTTTTAAACGGTATCGATACCTCAGTTCAGTTCACAATCGTTTGCCACAACACGACCAAACGAGAATATTTTGAAAAACATCCTGTCGAAGTAATCAAAGATGAATTTCTGCAGTACGTTGCTCGCTGCGTCGAGAACGACCAGGCCAATCTGCTGGCCCGCAACTTCATTCCTGAGCTGAAGTTCTTCGTTACCTTCTGCTACCGTCCACCCCGAGAAAAGCCGGCTAAGAAAGCGGGATTTATGCAATCCGCTCTGATGACACTAAAAGATGTATTTGGAAATAAGGCCGCCCGACAGAGTGTCGGCGCCCATATGAAGAATGTCGCTACTCTACTGCAACGCGCCCAGGGTTACATGGGCACGCTTGGAGCTTGTGGGATGAGCGGCAGACCGGTTTCCGCGCTCGAGTATTTTCGGATGCTCTACAAGGAGCTCAATCCGAAGTTGGGACAGGTCACCGACGATCAACTGCCTGTGCCGTTAAGACCTCAAACCCAGCCTCTGACTGGAAAAGTTCGTCGTGTCTTTCCGGATATGGAGCCTGCTACCATCCGTCAACAACTGTGCGAATCGGAATACGATTTCAGCAATCCGGATTATGCGCGAATCTCTGATTTGACCAGCATGACTAGCGAAGACGCGAAGGAAAAAGAAGGTCTTTTTACTCGCACACTATACATGAGCCGTCTGCCGGAACGCACTGGTCCATTATGGCTTTCGCCGCTTCTCAGGCTCAATTGCGAGTGGCGTTTAAACATCTATGCACATAAGCTCGACAAAGAGCTGTTCCGAAAATCGATGCAGCGCAAACAGGCGCAGGCGACAGCAAACACCTATCAGAGTCTCATGGGACAGCGCAGTACTCCTAACCAGGAAGAAGCGGAAAAGGCACAAGAAGCAGCACATATTGGATCTGAACTGTACACGTCCAACATGGAAGTCTTCAATTACGCAGTCTACTTCACCCTCTGCGGTGAGTCGCTGGAAGAGCTCAATCGCGCGACAGAGCTTGTAAGAACGGCTGCTCCCCAGTGTCGTGGCGCCCGATTCGTCGTCGGCTATCGTGAGCAGAAAGCGCTCTTCGTCTCCAGCTTACCCGGCATGGGTCTCGACGTTACTCGCCGCGGCAAAGCGGTGAGAACTCCTACCGTTCGCAACTCTTTTCCTTTCGTTCACGCCAAACTCGGATCCGAAGAGAAGGGCAGCTGGCTTGGCTTTTCGAAGGAGACTCTCGAGCCTGTTTTTCTCAATCCTTATGATGAAAAACTGCCTAACGCTCTTTGTGTAGTCTTCGGTCAACCTGGTGAAGGTAAATCTATGGTGGCACAGCAGATCATTCAAATGAAGATGCTGTCAGGTGCGAAGGTGGTGATTATCGACCGCTCCGGAAGCTACAAGATGCTCGCCGAGGTTTATGATGACACCTCATACATCAGACTTGGTCCTGATGGTCAGGTTTGTTTAAACCTGTATGATCTGCCGCTCGCCGGTCCAGACGGCAAGCAGATTGATCCGGCCAATCCGCCTGAATCCCACATCATCAAGATCCTCAATTTCCACTCCGTCATGCTTGGCGAACGTGGCGAGCAAGCCATGACGAAAGACGAGAAGCCGGTGCTCATGCAAGGCATTCAGTGTATCTATAGAGACTGTGCCACCATAGGCAGGGTGCCTATCGAGTCTGACCTGGTCGAATGGTTGAAGCAAGAAGGCGTGAGGAACAAGGGCACCAAGCGTGGTGAAATTTGCGAAGACCTGGTCAACAGATTGTCGTTATACTGCCGCGGAGCTATCTACGGTAAGTTGTTCGACGGTCCCACCTCGATTCCGACCAATGCTCGGCTGATTATTTTCGATACTGCCGACCTGGCCCATGACAAGACGCTCGAGGCTGTCGTTACGCTCTTCGTCTCTGACTTCGTTCTGCGCAACGCCGCCGAACACAAGCACAAGAATATGAAGGAAGGTAAGCCGGCTCGCTTCGTGTTCTGTATAGACGAGTTGTGGAGACTCTTGCGTTACGAAGGCGGCAAGACGCTCGTGGAAGACGCTTCCAGAACAAGCCGCCACTTAGGTCTTCTATTTATAGGTATCTCCCAGGAGTTGGGCGATCTGTTGAGGGACGAACGGGCACGCAACCTGGCGACCAACAGCTCAATCAAGATCATTCTCGGTAATGACCCTAGCAACTTCGATCTGATCAGGGATTCTTGCGGACTGACACCAGCGGAGATGAATTCAATCGCACATCTCACCAGAAAAAATCGCGAATATTCCGACGCTTTCCTTGTCTATCACAAGATGTCTCGGGGCGTGGTTCGGCTGGTGGTGCCGCGGTTCATGTATTGGGTTGCTACGACGGAGCCTAATACCGATCAACCAATGCGCGCTCAGATGACCGACCTGTGTCGTGGAGATGCTCGCTGGGCTTGCCACCTGCTCGGTCAGGGATATGTTCCGGAAACGTTCACTCCCGATTTGCTTCTTGCTGGTTAATGGTGGTGATTTAAGATGTTTGACTATCAAGCTGGCGAAAAATACAAAATGACCCTAATCATGGTAGGTGCTGCCGGAGCGATGGGCGGTATGTTTTTCACTATGATTCTAATGCCACCATCCGAGCCGCAACACGTTCAGGCTCGACGTCCGAAATGGGCGGACCACCCTGATGTTAACGGCGGCCGCACCACAGCTGCCCACTCCCGAGCGATCAACGGCTATCAGGCTACTCCGGAAGAGGAGGCTGCGCAAGCTCAAGCAATAGAACAACAGCAGCCCTACGTTCACACTGATCAAGATCAGGCTCTTACGCTTATCGAACAATGGTTGCCGGCCGCCTGGGATTTCAGCGCTCAGTCAGCCGGAGCCAATCAGGAAAAGGCGATTCAATATATGACCCCGGATTGTGCCAACGCCTATCGAACCAACATCTGGACGCCTGATATGGCGAGCACGATTGCGCAATCTGGTGCACGCAGCGAGTTCCGAAAAAGCAAGATTCGCGTAGGTGAGACAAGACAGGACGGTGCAGTCGTTGTAATCGTCGAAGGTCAGCAAGTTCTGGAAGTGCCTGGCAAGGGTCAAAACGTACATGACGTCAAGCTTGAGTATCTGGTGAAACAGACGACCGACGGACAATTGAAGGTCGCGGGCATTTGCGAGGCGGGCAAGTCACTGGGACTGTAGGAAATTTATTTGTTCATGGCGGATTATCAATCAAACAACAAGGATAGAGGCTCAGGTATAGATGACGTATAAAGCACAAATTAACGACAGAGGCCAGGTTGTTTGCTACCGCGACATGGACACTGGCGAGGTCATCTCCGCCAAGGAATATGAAAAGCGCGCCCAACTAGGCGCCATGGTCGACACACGCTCCGGCTATCCCGGCCAGCTTCAGGCTGGTGGTCTATATGGTGGCAGCGGCGGTCCGCCGATGTTGAACCAAGGACAAATGATGGATCCGATGAGTCAGGGTATCGCCATGCAACCTGGTATGCAGCAGCCCGGCATGCCACCGATGCAACAGATGCCTATGCAGCAGATGCCGATGCAACAGATGCCGATGCAACGACAGATGCAGCCTGGAATGCCGCCGATGCAGTCGCAGGGACCGGGCAGTCCCTTGATCCAGCCTGGCGCTCAGATGCTCTCTCCGCAATCCTCGCAAGTACCTGGTCTGCCTCAGGCTCCTGCAGGCGTGCAAGGCGCGGCACCGGGAAGTGGTGAGATGACCCAAAGCACTCTCGATCCTACTCAGGGCCGACCGCCTACAGCCGGTCTGATGAAGCAAGGCAAATCGCTCCGCCTGGAAGGGTTACCTCATGCCCATCCGCAACAGATGCCCGGCGGCGGCGCCCCTGGCGGTGGAGCGCACGCTCATCCGCGTCGAAGCCACGGCTTCCTTGACGCCACATCAATTGCGATTCTACTTCCCACGCTTGTATTGCTTGCCTTGATCATCGCGGCAGCGCATAAGAAGCGCTTGTTCCCGTGGCAGACTATCAGAACCTTCAACCCGCCATCGGGTATGCTCACGCCTCGGGACTACGAAAGGTCTTTCCTTTGCCCGCCTAACCTCAGGCGTCACGGCCGCATGGGCAAACGCAATCCGGAAGCGACCTGGGAAGAGGTCGACGGTGTCGTCATCCCGTTCGGTTTCCTGGCGAGAACGCACTTGCCCATCACTATTCCGATGGGTCGCCTGCCTAACAAGAACATGTTCATCGTGGCACCATCCGGTTCTGGTAAAACGACCTTGATGCGCGCCATCATCAAATCATTGATTGCCAAGCCTTGCGTTGTTATTGCTCTGGAAGCGAAAGCCAACGACCCCAACCTCGACCAGAGGAAAGAAGGTTTCAAATACACCGTGTTGCCCGAGGCTCAACAAGCCGGTTTCGACACCTTGTATTTCAACCCGCTCGACGAAGATTCGGTGCACTGGAACCCACTTGATCTGCCGCCGATAACTTTCGCCACCTCGATCGTTCAAGATGTTAATGCCCTCGATGCCGAGGAGCAACACTGGGCAGAGCGCGACATGGGATACATCGAAGGACTTGCTCAACTCTTGAAGTGGGGAGCGGTTCAAGTAATAGGTGAGGACGAGAACGGTCAGGCGTCCGAGCTTGAGCAGTTGCCGTGCAATCCACGCGGACTGATGAAACTGGTCAACAACCGCCGTAACATCGTCGAGTCCTTGAGACAGGCGAAGAACAATCCTTCCGTCAACAGTACCGAGTTGAGCGAGATGACCCAGCGTCTCTCGTCGATCATCAGAACCGATGCTGATTGGGATAAAAACATACAGGGCGTTCGTGGACGTCTAAGAATGTTCAAGAATCCGGGCGTTTTGCGCGTAACCGAAAGGTCCAACATAGATCTCAAAGCTGCGATGCACAAACCGACCGTATTAATCTTCGGCGCGCCCGCATCGTTGGGTCCCGACGCCGAGTCCTTAGCCGGTTGCTTCGTCTATCAATTGCAACAGGCATTGCATACCAGATATGGTGCCGCCAATGTTCTTCCCCTGTTCGCATTCTTCGACGAATATCAAACATTGAACATCGATGTGGCAGGTAGATTGTCTGCTATCGTCCGTGGCGCCAACGGCGGATTGACCTTGATCCTGCAGAACATTTCTCAGATCACCTCAGGCGGAAAGAATGCCGAAGCGGAAATGAGAACTATATTCTCCAACTGCGCAATCCGTGTCTGTCTCCACAACGCCGACGAACAGACAGCCGCCTTCTTCTCGGAAGAAATTGGCAAGCACGCTATCATTGTCCCCGGTATTGCCGACCATTATCAATCGACCGGTTTCGGTATATTCCCGTCAAGTTGGAACCGAATTCACTCGCAACAGGTGGTGGCCCGGGTCGACTCCGACACGATCAAGCGCATGGAAAAGCAACATGCCCTCGTCTATCTGGCTCCAGCGGGTGATCCGGAGTTCGGAGAGACGAAGCCGTTCATGGTCGACCTCAGAGGTATCGAAGAGATCGCCAGACTCCACCTCTTGCACAATGTCAGCATCAGGCGTTCGCCTCAAGGAGCCCCGCAAGTTCCAGGAACTCCTGGTGCCAATGTTGTGCCGAGCTTCATGCAGGTGCCCAATCAAAACGAAGCTATCAACAGCGCTTTCAATGGAGAGCAGCCTCAAAACCAGCAACAGCGTCCGCAGCAAGCTGCAGCCCCCGGCGGAGGTCGTCCGCCTCAGGAGCCTATCATCAACCAACAGGCTGTCGGCCAGCTGGCTCAGGTAGTCAGCAACGCAGCTCAGTCAATGATCACTCAGCTTCTGGGTAAACCGAAACAAGAGCCGGTCGCACCACAAGAAATGTCGCCTCAGCAACCCAACGCGTTTGCCCAAATCCCTCAAGGAGTGCTTGGTCTGGCTGAAGCCGGTCGGGTCATGAGCCAAACTTCGGGCGCTTTCGGTGCCAATGTACCCCAGGGCGAAGCACCTCAAGCTATGCCCGGCTTCGCTGACGCTGGATATAACGATCAGTTGGCAAGCTTGCAAGCTGCGTCCCGTGCAGCCGCTCAGTCGATGGATCCGATCCCGACCGATCCGTATGCCAATCAGCAAATTTCACCTGAATATAATCCGGCCGCCTATGATCCGGCTCAGATGTCCGTAAGCGGTTCTGTCATGCAACCTGCCTCGCTCAGTAAAGACTGTCCCCATTGCGGAAAGAACCCAGGAAAAGGGAAGTTCTGTATTGAGTGCGGAAAGAAAATCGAATTTGCTGCTGCACCACCGGTGGTGAACACGTTGAATCCGAGTTTCGCTCAGCCTGTCCAGACCGAACCTCAGCAGCAGTCCGTTGGTTACGACCAGAATCAGCAGGTAGTCGGACCTTTAGGATCGCGTCCGAAGGACAATAGCAAGCCTCAGCCCCGCTATGGTGGTTTGGCCGTCACCTCACGCGACAGCATGCCATCTAAAAAGCCGTCGCTGGCAGAAGCCGCTCAGAGCATGATGGGTAGCAATCCGTATGCTCAGCCGGTCGATCCTCGACTGGCCCAGGGCACAGGTGGAATACCTGGCGCTGGACCGCTGTCCCAACGGATGGCGATGGACCAGGCGTCGGCCAACCCGGAAAATCCCTACCAGCGGTCTACGGTCACCAGTCTCAACCCAGATGTTGCGAAGTTTGGTTTAAACAACCAACCAAACCAACAAGGGGGAGTCGAGTTCTAGATTGTCTGATCTCTTTGATTCGAAATTACCGAGCACTTGAGATTTCCATTTGTAATAACTTGCTGGGCAAGGTTACCGAAACCGCCTGGGTTCGCATTCAATTCTGAAAGTTAAACCGATATCGGTTTAACTTCGACAGAGAGCTCGGCGAAGCCAACATAGCTCACAATGGCGGGTGTCGAAACTGCCTGGTTTCACAGTGGCAGTTAAACCGATATTTGTTTAGCTTTGGACAGAGAGCTCGGCGAAGCCAACGGTGAAACCAGTTGAACCGTTGTGATTTTCAAATCAGTCCGATAGAAGTTGGTCACCTTTCCAATCTTGTCCTCTAAGGCAGAACACTATCTTCAGCAAATCGTGGTTGCGCCATTGATTTAGCTTGCATACAAGGTTTACCCTGGCAAGGTGTCACCTCCTCTTTTAACCCGCGACTGCCGTCAACTGCACTGAAAAAAAATTGCTTAGCAGCCCCCTAAAAATATTGAGTATTAAGTAGTGGTTATGATCCATCTGGAACTTATCAGCGTGCTTCCAAGTCCCCTAATATGGCTGTCGAATTATGCGCCGCTCAGAAAGTTTTGCCTTCAGAGTGACAGCATTGTTCTAGATCGTAATTAAGGGGTATAATAGCGGCCGTGAATAACCCCTATAAGGGCTAGCCCTATGTTAGACTACGCCGATTTATATGCTGGTATTACCAAACGGAATATGGCGTGATCTCACCCTTTTATGGGGAAGGTAACTTTACAGTATATGGTGGAAAAAATTACCAGGATCAAGTCGCGCAAGAAGTCTCTTGTACTGATGGAGCGCGACCTGCATGCCCTATTACAGCTGTATCTGCACCGCACGGTTACATCAACTCAGCTTGCCCGCCTCTGCTTTAGTGACATAAGTTATGAAACAGCTCGCAAGCGACTTAGAAGGCTTCAACAAGCCGGGTTCACCGGATGCTCATCATCCGGACGCATGGAAGGCCGAGGTCGACCCGAACTGATCTACTTCCTCACTACCGCTGGCGCTAAGGCGCTGGAGCAGCATCGAGGCATCTCCTGGGAGGAGATTCCTACCGGACCACCACATACTTATCATAAGGAACACTTCCTCAGGTTAGTGGATGTCCGCCTGGCGCTCGAACAAGCGCAGATGCAGAGTTATGTGTCTGATCTCCAGTTCACAACAGGGCGTGAATTCTGGAAAGAGCTGTCCGGAGATATCGTATTCGGTGCCGAACAGGCCGATGCCACTATATCCTTCAGCTATCCCCAGATGGAACCGCTCCGTATCTTGCTTGAGATCGATACCGGCAACTTTC
>CAZISK010000016.1:0-22466 GCA_964541355.1 uncultured Candidatus Obscuribacterales bacterium | reverse complement strand
AAAGGGAGTCAAGCTAAATCCCGAAGGCACCAACCTTTACATTAGATCGTACAGATAGCAACGCAATCAGAGTCTTCTCATCGCATTCTGTTCTGCTACCAACCTGGTTCCACCTGTCGTGAGTTAAGACTTCGGACTCAGGCTCTGATGCTGTCGCGCTGACAGGGATACGGGTTGTCGGTATCTAAAAATTTGAAACTTGATTCAGTCGAGCTGCTTAACAGCTCGACGTTTTGGCCTAATCAAGCAAATAAAGCCAATCTGTTTTAGAATTTTGTAACATCTCTGGAATGTCCTAGTGGGTGATAGGTATTACATATGATACCAAGAGAGAGCGTCTGGTATTGTTGGCTCCGTTTGATCAAGATAACAAAATGAGGCTGTACGAGTATGATCCAAGTTCGAAATCATGGGCTATCTTTTGTGCATTGCCAAACAGTAATTGTCATGTGAAGGGCCTGGTTTATTCACCCAAAGATGATGCATACTACGCGCTTGCGCGCTTATTCGAAAGCAAGGATGAGGGGCGCCATACGTACATATATAAGATCTTGCCTGACGGGCTTGTCGGACAAGCTACTCAATTATCCCGTAATCTATGCGGCTCAGAGCAGTGGTTCAAAGCAGATCTCTCTCTGGCTTTGCACAACGAATATATCGCCGTAACAATGCTCGGACAGAATCAGGACCCGGTGCCGCCTCGCGTGTATCTATGCCGTAGGGATAATGGCCGCTTCAAGTATATGAGCGCGTTGGGTTACTAATATGAGTCAATAAAATCCAGTTGGCTGCCAGGATTTTCCGTCCCATGGTCCCTTGAAAAACGGTTTGGTCTTCTTGGCGCGGATCACGAACTTGGAGAGTTGATTTACGATTGCGTCGAAGTGCTCGTTCTTGTCCATCGTCCATCTCCAGGCGCTGTATCTTTTTCCGGAGCTAAGTACGACATCGATTTGCGTATGTTCCTCATCCGGAACCCCAGATCGCTCCTTGATCTTCAAATTGTAGAAATTATGCTTGGTCAATAGAGATTCAAGCGTGGAGAAGTCACCTGCGCTCAAACTGAGCTTGTAACGTTCTTCCAGGAATCCGCTCTTAATCTCATTTCCGTTGCTGTCTCGTCTAGGGACTGAAACCTCGCGGACAAAACAAGTGCCGTCCTTGCGGACGAAGACATCCAACTCGCCCCACAGGGACCCACCCTCAAACAGCGTGACGGACTCAATGGGCGATTGTTGTGCACCGACGATTTGCGCCGATGAGAGAAAAGCTGCAATCAGCACGGTTTTTGCAATATGTTTTCTAGTAAAACTCAATCGTTAGTTCCCACTTGGTTCGTCAGATGCTTTTGGATATATGCAGCCTTGTTCAACGAATTCTGGAAATGTTGATAAGAGGAGGTAGCACTTGATCAACTTATATCACTTGTTGTTTTCATCCGCCACGGTGGCTCGACATATGATTCACTAGTTTTTCTGTCGAGCGGTCCAATCATCGTGGTGCCTTATCTGCCTGCTGCTGCAAGCGTTGCTCCAACAGTTTTTTCATTTCTTCGTATTTAACATTGTTATCTTCACTGCCAAGGCGGCATGGTGAGAGAAAAAGCGTCGCGGAAATTGCGAACCAAAGCAAGAAAAGCAGAACGAAAACCTGAGTATAAGGTGTCTTGCACGAGAAGGTCGATTTGAATGCCTGACCGACGCTTCCCTTGGTGCGCGCGACTTGAGTTGCAATTTGGCAGAACAGCGCAATCGGTCCAAAACATACGAACATGGTCTCCCTCGCGCCTGGGCTGGACAATGCTACGTATCCGAACCCGAGCAAGAGAAAACCTCCAATCAAGGCGATCCCAATTTGTGCAATTTTCATCTGATCAGCTCCGGGCGGGAAGGCGATTCGTTCATCTACCATTGTACCTGCGTAGGCTTCCCATTGACCGAATTTCGCGTAAGTGGGGACTCGTTTCGACTCCTATATCAGAGACGAAGCTCTCAATCGTGCGATTTCGACGCTGGAGTTCCTTCAATCGAGCAAAGCCGTGGAATTATAGTTATCGCACGGAGCCCGTGGATTATCTTGGTCCTGATGCTGTCTGGTGATCAAAGCAACTTCTCCTTCGTCTTTCACAAGGCGAAGAGGATCCATCACTGGTGCAATGTCTGTAACCTGTACTTTGGGATTAGCACGTTGGAACATATTGAGCAAAAACGCAGGGGTGTAAAATCCCATTTGGACTCCAACCTTGATTGTCTCCTTGCCGCCACAAACCTCGTGCATTACACCGACCACGTCTTTTATTTGCTGTCCGACAGAGCTAAAGACGCGGACACTTGACACTCCAAGCGAGTGCTTTAGTTCTGCTTCTTCGCCTGAGAAGCAAACAATAATTGGATCTCCAGCAGCAGGGACAATAGCTCTTGGTTGAAAGCGGTCTTCACCAAAGAGATAAATAGGCTTCACGGTGCATCTGGTAAACTCTCAATGATTGCATGGGATTTGGTGGGAAAATATCGGCTAAACTCAAGATATGACTTCGGAATTCGATAAAATTGAAGACATACAAGCGATCGTAAAAGGTCAATTTGACTTTAAAAAGCGCTACTCCAACCTCGAAGTTCTGGGCGAAGGCGGAATGGGTAAGGTCTTTCGCGCCTACGATAAGAAGTTGGCCAAGCTGGTTGCGATCAAGTTTTTGCATAGCCACGCTGATTTTAAGACAATTCTGCGATTTCAACAGGAGGCGCGCGCGCTAAGCCGGCTTAGTCATCAATTCATCGTCAATATTCTCGATTTCCGACATTCCGAGGATGGCGAGCTGTTTCTAGTTATGGAATACGTTGAGGGGAAAAGCCTCGAGTCCATTTTGCAGGAGAAAGGCCAGTTGTTGTTCGCTGATGCAATCCGGTACACGATTCAGCTATGCGAAGCGCTGGAGCACGCCCACTTACGCGAGATAGTGCATCGAGACTTGAAGCCGGGCAACATCTTGATAGACGCCAACAACAATGTCCGGATCCTGGACTTCGGTCTCGCGAAGCTCGTGCATTATGAGGATCCGTTCGGAACTATGACCAGACCCGGTCAAATGATTGGAACGCCCCTCTACATGAGCCCGGAGCAAGTCCTTGGTGAAGCAACGGACTTGCGAGCGGATGTTTATGGTCTCGGCACAATCCTCTATGCGATGCTGGCAGGGCGAACCCCATGGGACGGGGAGCAGGTCGTTGTCATGTTTCGAGAAAAGATATCCGGTGAACTGCCATCTCTTTGGCCCTGGATTGGTGAAACGCACACGGCGAATCAACTCGACCGAATCGTTGCCACCGCATTGCGGAGAGATCCAGACCAACGTTTTCAAAGTATGAAACAGTTTCGTGAAGAGCTTTGTGCAGTCGTCGAAAATCCAGTTGAGATGAAACAAATCACCGCGAAGTCCGGCGTTCGTAAACCGCGATGGCTGACAAGAAAAACACTCCTTGTTGCTGCTGCTGCTGCTGCTGGCTTCATCCTATTTATTTGTCCGGCATGGTTTTTTAGTTTTTATTCCTCTCGACCGATCGATGCCAATCTTGCAAAAGTAGCAGAACCTCTTAGTGGATTTAGCGAATATGACGTCGTTCAAAGAACGCCTGTGGAGTCGACGATTGCAAAAGAGACTGCCGAACAGCAACCGTCTGCAAGTACTCGACGCAAGACGAAGGAGCCAGAACAGATCCCCGGGTTCTTCAGACAGACAGAACGCAAGGAGCAGCTAGGATTCTGGTTTGCGCGACCATATGTAAACGACGAGATGCTCGCCAGGCTCGATCCTCGTATTCAGGAGCTAAGCCTTGAAGGAAACACGCGTGTTACTGATGAGGGCTTGAGAGCAATTCCCGCTGGGCAGCTAAAGAGAATCGATCTGACAGAAACAAATATCACCGACGAAAGCCTGAAGATCGTTGCTCAAATGCAAAATTTATATTGGATCAGACTGAACAATACTGCCATTACGGATGGTGGTATCAAGAATTTGGCTCCTCTCGCCAAGGAATTGCAACGATTGGATGTC
Organism: uncultured Candidatus Obscuribacterales bacterium; assembly: GCA_964541355.1. Classification (GTDB taxonomy): domain Bacteria; phylum Cyanobacteriota; class Vampirovibrionia; order Obscuribacterales; family Obscuribacteraceae; genus JADYXR01. The sequence continues at coordinate 18,415 of CAZISK010000016.1, read as the reverse complement.
GACCAGTGCAAGGGGTTTACTAATTCCAGTCTTCAATTTGTTCTCGATACTTTTCCGAATATTTACGCACTTCAAATCGGTGATACGTCAGTGACCAGGAGTGGTATCAAACAGCTCGAAGGGCATCAAAACTTGCGCGAACTCTGGCTATCCTCAATAGGAGCCACGGATGACGACATCCGTTCGCTCGGCCATCTAAACCTGAGGTTACTCGATCTGACTCTATGTCCACAACTTACAGACGAGATCTTCAATATTCTGGCAGAACAAAATCTCGGTAATTTAGACTTGATAGGTTGTCCAAAGATAACCGCAAATGGTGTTAATGCTTGGAAGAAACGACACCCTCGAACCGAAGTGAATTGGCAGGACGAGAAAGAGGCAGACAGTCTTACCGAGAGTGGCTTGCTCGACGCTCCAGAGCAAGTTGAATAACACACAGTCTCCTGTCAGAAGGAATGGTGCGTGGATTGAGGTAGGTACATCTTGCGACTCGAACAATTCCGCGCCGCTTACGGTACTCGATTCACTCTGGGGTTGACCTGGATTGTTCTCATTGCAGTCGATATGCTTTTAGCTGCATGATTGGAATCGATGTTTGCCGCGCTGCCCAAATGGTGGCAATACGATGCGGAAACTGAAGCAAAGTCTCTGTCAGTACTTGTATTAACGTGCAGTCCTGTTAGAGACGTTGGGGATCCATGCCAATACCTTACCAGCAGCTCGGTTGTCGGATTTCCACGGCTATGCGTGGTGGCGCTGTATGAGACGTCGAGGTTTCTTACTCCAGCACGATCTAGAGCGTCGTTTAAATGATTGACCAATCGCATCATGCGCTGTGGTTCGTTCTGCAACCGCACAGCCAGTTCGCCAAGTCCCCGAGTATTGTCGTTGAGCAAGTAGTCGGCGATTTCCTTCGCTAGCTTCGCATCGGCACCATTGTCGACATTTGCCCACGGTCGATTGGCAACAGCTTCGTCGATTGCTGCGCCGATTCTGGTGGCGGCAAGTCTTGGTGAAAGTACTTCGGTTTTGATTGGGGGGTCAAAAACCAGGCAGCCACCGTCCTTAGGTTTGAGAGCTTCCATGCAATTCTGATACTCAGATTGTAACGGACAGACTGCCTCTGCCAATGATACCAATAACTGGTTCTCTTGCTGATTGAAATTCTTCGACGATTGTACTTGCGATTCATTGTTCATTTTGTTACTCCTATTAAATCCAATCATGGCTCCGTCTCGACGAATGCGCTTGGTTATGCACTTCGTTTTGGACAGGCACGGAAGCAAGCTGAGTTTTAAAATCGAATCTACAAACTCAGTTTGGTGTCTTTTGGGTCGGTCTACATTGGCAATCAAACTAAGGTTTTGATTTGCATGACACACGAGTCAATGAGGGAGTCAACTGCGTGTGATCTTCTGTCAGCGTCGTTGATATTCAGCCGAGCGAGTATAGCGTCTGAATCTGTTCAAATCCTGACCAAACTCAATATCAAAGGTATCCAATTGCTCGGCTTTATCTCCTATTGTCTGCTTCGGTGATATTGTCCGTACCACCACCGGGTTTTTCTGATTTGAGAATTTCCTTTAGAAGCCGGCTTGAGCCATCTGCGACCACTTGCGTCGCAGATGTGATTATTCGATCAATAGGCATAAATCTTGCTCCAACGCAATAGAGTCAACTAGATCAGGCTCCCGAACAGTCCATACCTCGACTCTAATTGCCAGTTGTAAAAAAATTGCAAACACTACAATTTTGCCAAGAATTCTACGGGGCGGCCGAAATTGTGGCATCGCCACTGAGTAGGAAATTCTTGTTCAGGCTCGGAACTGTTTTGTTTCAGATTTGTATTTATCGAGATGACTCTTTCGGCTTAAGTCGGTTGTAGCATCCGCTCGGCTGCGCTGAGCATTTAAAGGCGAGACGCGATTGATCAATCTAAGCGAAGGGAGCACCCGCTGACTACCCAGGATGATTGGTTCCAAGCGGCGAAGTGCTTAGTCAGTTTTGATCTCCAACTTGTATGGATAAGTTTCAAATGTGAGATGAGTGTCCCTTCCGTGATCGTGGATATACAGACTAAACTCACCGTCGGAAAAAGCCATGCCTTCGACATCGCTTTGCTCGTCGTAGACCGTCAGATAAGACTCTGAACTACGGCGCTTACCATCGTTTCCTTCACGGAACCGCTTATCGAGACGCTCCATTATTTGTTCGGATGTATTGGAAATAGTGTCTCTGAAGTATCGCCTTAAATCGCGATTGGTTATTCCGTCATTCTCGTCAAACCATTCATCGTCTGATTTCTCCTCGATCTCGGAGATGTTCTCGCGCATGTGGCGAACTGACCTAAGGAGCTGGGGGCTTGGGTTGTTCTGCTCGAATGCAAGCAGTTCCTTTTCGGACAGAAAGCGATCGTGATCGCGGTCAATCTCGGTAAATGCTCTGCCACCATCGACTAGATCGATGTAAGCATAATATGCGTCTCGTCCCAAAATATTGCCAATCGCCTGATCGATAGCTTGCGCATCTAACTCCTCTGGTCTGTTGAGTACTCCTCTCACGAGGCAGAGCAAGTTTTCTGACTCGTTGAATGTCAAAATCATCTCACTCTCACGGTCCTCCACTCTCTCCCCGCTTTTGCTGGGATCTCTCCTCACGACCATCCTGGAATTCCGGTCTTCAGGTGAGGGTTTCTCTTTAGCTGAGAGCGAGTGAGCGCTGCTTGAGAGGTATTGCCGTGACTCCTGTGAAGTCTGTTTGAAATACTCTTCCAGATCCTTATAGGTTATACCGTCGTTCTCGTCACCGAACTCGTCATTAGCAGTCTCCTCAATTTTTGAAACATGGTCTAGCATATGGTCTATCGCAGAGGACTCTCGCTGTTGAGTGTTGCTGTCTCCAGTCGTCCGATGGTCCCACTGATAGGCTATTAACTCTTCTGATGACATGAACCCATTGCCATCATTGTCGATATCATCAAACATTCTGCCGCCATCAACAAGGGCAATGTATGCCGAGTACAGGTAGTCGTTCAGTACCTGGCCGGAGAGGTTCTGATCGGCATTAGACTGGGGCGAAGCGGAACTGTTTTGCTCTTGACTCTCTTGATTTTTCATGCTGATTTCCTCTTCATTCTGTTGTTGGCGTTTCTGGCGGTTTAGCTCTCTAGTTTTTCGGATGTTTGAATCAGCAGTTTGTACAGGCAACCAGACCTGTAGTAGAGAAGCTCGAAGTTGTGAGTTAGGAGTTGCACACGACAGTGTCCGTTACACCGGCCATGGTGGCGTAGGTGAAAAGGCCTTTCTTGTGTGAAGCTACTGGAAGTAGCTGCCGGATTGTATTGGTGTTCGCTAATCGGTTGTGTAACCCGCCGCCAACAAATGTCCAACAATTGGATTGAGATGAACACGTCCTCAGGAAATTGGTCTGGACTGAACGAGAAGTTGCAAGGACTTTAGCCTCGTCTTAGACATGCACGCCGGTGAAGGTGGAGAAGATTCGCGACTTTTCGCAATAGATTTTCTGGCTGCATACTTTCGGTACGCAACATGGTTGCATTTGACTTGTGAGATGGCATCGTTTATAGCATCAACGCAGGCCAGCCCCAGGGAGTGGACCTTTGCCTGGAGGCAGGTTCAGTTTCGGTTGACGGAGCAACTCTGCTTCTCGCTCGGGCGACAGTCCGGCTTTTCTAGGAAATGCTGGGTCCCTTGTTTGGTCCCAGGCTAAAGTATCGGCTATCGTGGTTTCTATTCGTCTGCATGTCAGACCGTCAGCAACTGCTTTGCGGCGATCTAGTCTCATCACACCGGCGAAATTTTTCATTGTAGCGGGAATCCATAAAGGCAGCTCTGTCCAGTGTGTCACGCCTGCTTTCAGTAAGACGGCATCTTCGACGCGGACCAATTCCGACGCTACGCGCGTGGTCTGCTGGCACGCGTCCATGAGGTCTGCCATGGTAAATCGATCTCTGGGACCAGTGGCAATATAGATACCGCGTGCTTGGGCTTCTGCTTTAGCTAACACCCAGGTTGCTAGATCGCGCACATCGATAAATTGCAGCGGGCGCTCCAGTCGTTCTGGTACGGCAATCTTCCCTCCGCGTGCAAAACGTGCCGGCCAGTATGTAAAACGATCGGTCGGGTCGTAAGGTCCGGCAATGAGTCCTGGTCTGATTATCAGATGACGCTCCGGCATCAATTGTGCGACTACCTTTTCGCAGTCAGCTTTGAGACTTCCGTAGTCTCCTTGCTCGCCGCGCTGTGTATATTTGATAGGACTCTCCTCGCAGAGCCCGATCTCTGAAAAGTCGCCATAAGCCGATATTGTTGAGATGAAAACATACGTGCCAACCGCGCCAGCCAGAGCGCTCAACGAGCGATGAACCGTTCCTGGATGATATGCACAGGTGTCAATTACCGCATCGAAGGTTCGACCGTAAAGAATGCTTAAGTCTCCGTTGCGGTCGGCTAGCAGTTTTTCTACGTTTACTTGCTCTTGTAAATCAAAGCTTCCGCGGTTGAGCGTGGTGACCTGATGACCAGCAGTCAGTGCCAGTGAAACGAGATGGCGCCCGAGAAAAACAGTGCCGCCGATTACCAACAAACGCATTTCGATCTACCGACAGAATGACCCATCATCCAACTGAGAGATAGATGATACCAGCTTTCTCTCCGCTTCACCATTTTATTTTTTCACGCCTGCAATCGTAAACATGGACGTAGTTAGATGGTCGAAACCTCCGAAGGAGTTATTCGACTGTGAAGTGACTGACTGTTCTTTGCCACTGTTCAGGTTCTTGCATTGAGAGCATTTTGTCACTGGTTCCGCGAGATTGCACCAAAACCGGATCTGGAGAGAGTGTGTGCGCAGTTCAGTAAATGCCGAAATGTTGTGCTCAAAAAAAGGTGCTGGGGCGTCTACTTTAATATCTCGATTTTATTAGTTGGCCTTCAACTCAAGGCACGTTTTAATCGCTGGTTTGGATAGAAGCTCCTTTAGCGTTAGGTTCGTCTTTTGAATTCGGGAGAGGATCATTCCACAATAAATCCACTGCTCCTCGTCCGTAAGGCCGAGGTTGCCGTCGATTACGCTGAATTCATTCTCCAGATTGTCGAGTTCCTGGACATTGTCATTCAACGGTGGTTTTCGCATCCAATCAACCACGTCGAGGACCAGCTTCCGCCGCTCATCAAGCGTGCTCTGGAACTTCGGACCAATGTAACTGCTCTTATCAACAATCATCCTGGCGTAGACTTGTTCCAGCCAACGATCGAATTCCGAACCGAAATTATAGTTTTGCAGGATCTTTCGCAGATTCTCTTCGGTCACGATGCCGGGCGCCGGCGCGCCTGGATACACGTAGCTCTCTGGCTGCCCCGCCAGCATCTTCGAAAAACTCTCGTAGTACGCCCAGGTATTTTCCAGGCCGAGCTGCTGGGATAATGCGGCATCGGCTGTTGAAAGGTCTTGCATCATGGAGGCTCGGATGACAAACACTTCATGAGCGTTGTCATTACAGTCAGCGATTTTGCTCAACTGTTTTTGCACCCCAGCATGTTCACCTTTGTCGATGAACAGTCCCACGATACTATTCGAAGTTGCTTCGACGACGGAATCCCCCGCCACCCAATAATGCGCGGCAGCCGGCGAGATTTTATCAAATTGGGCAGCCCAAGCAGAATCACCGGGAATCGGCTGAGCATACGCAATCAGTGTTGTATTGTTCCAGGGCCAGGCTTTCACTTCATTTCGCAATTGATCACCAAAACTTCCTTGCAACACTGAGCTGGCGAACTGGCTGGCTAGCCCCGCTCCCAGGCTATGACCGGTCACGTAGATGTGATCGGGAGCCGGATAATTCTGTTCAAGGTATTTGCAGCAAGCAGTGATCGGTCCGAGCATGGTCGGCAGCGACTCTGCAAATCCCTCAGTTACCTTGCCCACCTTGCTGATCAACGGCTGCTCAATTTGCGTTACTCCACGAAGGTCGGTAATCCAGTCTGGGTTGCCCTTATGTTCTCCGATAACATTCTGTGCTCTCCAAACCGTTTTGCTAAGAGATGCACCACTGCGGCTACCTCGAAAAACGATGTGGGCGTCGTAGCCTGTTGGTGTCTTTCGCATCAGCACAAAACCCATGAGGCTCCAGGATGGGTCGGAGTTGCCAGCGATCCCAGTTCCGCCCTCGAACACAATCAGGCGATCCGCACCACTGGGATACTCGCGAATTTGAATTCGCTCAACGTCGTTATACGGGAAGCTTGTCGGCTTTGTTCTGTAGCGAACACCGTCAATCGATTTTATGTTGGTGGTGACGTAAGTCGGCGCGACTAGGGCGAGGAACCGTTCGCCGTCCCGCGTAAAGGCTGGAAGCTGTGCGTCAATGTGCTTGTAGTTGGTCAGGATCGGATCGAGATTCGAATTGCTATCTTTCCAGCTACGCGCCGCGTTTGGTCCGCTGTAAAATCCCTGGTCCTGCGTCACGTGGTTAGTTGCAGGACTAGCAAGCGTCGTCGCGTAATCATGTGTGAAACGGCAGATGTTATTGCGACGTTCACTGCCAATGCGGGACATAACATCGTACCAGGGGTCGAGCGGCAGGCACAAAGATTGGTGGTAGAGCTGGTAGGCGAGCGTACACAGGTCTAGATTGAGGATAGCCTGCGGAACGACATCTGTTTCCGAACTGGTGTCGCGGGCGATGGCGGACGAAGATACCAACAGCACTACGACGGTCCAAATGAGGATGACGTTTTTTTGAAACCTGGTGACGCTTTGAAATCGGTTGTGTGTGTGCATCGTATTCTTCCGTGACTGAACCGTAAGTATACGATCTTTCCAGGGCGCCGGAGTCCTTGTGCCTCGCAAGGAATTGACAACAGCGGCTTTTGTCGCAACCACGCCTTTGCTTGTTAACCGGGGTGGCATTTCGAAGCACTTGCCAACGGCGCTCGAGGCCGTCGTCTTATAGGTTATACGTATGGCAACTGATCACCAATTCCGTGTGTGAAAGCAGACCCGCCGTTGTTTGGACAAATTTGCGAAAAAACGTATGTAGGTGCATGCAGGCATCTTGTGTTGGTCGTACGATCCCAGATCTCCGGCACGACAGGCGATCCCTTAAAAATTCGACCTTCACAGGCTTTTGGGAAACATTGACGAGGCTCACTTGCGGACGCAATTCTGTATCCACATCGATGCTCGATTGCTCGAGCACCGCTTTTAACGCCAGTGGAGATTTTGCTACTTCGCTCGACCGTGTGCTCGTACAAGTTACCCCAAAACAGCAAATAAATATGACTATGATACTTCGTATTATTGTCGTCATTTGTCCTTCTGTATGTCCTCGATGACCGAGGCCGTGGTCGATTAGGCTATATGCAAGTAGCAGGTGTTGTATCCGATCTAAGCTTACCGAGCCAATTGCCTTGAAGAGCTGGTGCTTTGATAAACCGCAAGGCGTGGGTGCGGCATCGTGATGAAGTCCTCTGAAGAGGAGTCCAGATGTGCCAGAATGGCTGTTGTCTTCAACAGATTGGTGGACATCCGTTTTTCTGTTTTCCCTTTCGATGCGAAACAGCGATTGATCGGAGTAATATAGCGCAATGCTGTCGGCAGCGAAAACTCTGATGTGAAGACACTGTGTCCATGAGACAATTGAGCTCTTCTAATTCCTCTGTATTCGAACGACTCCACAGGATTGACCAGACAAAAATCTTTGGCGTCGGCTGTGGAAACTGATAAATGTTGGGCGGGACGAAGTTGTACTACCTTCGAAGAACGACTGTCCGACCACGAGACCGAATTTTGACGGATATCGTGAAGATTGAAAATGCTCATTGATTGATGGTCAAAAATAACGAGAACGATTGAGTCTTTTTTGATCGAGAGCAACCCATGAGGCGTCGTCAAGTCGAGGTCCTGCGTGGGAGTGAAAACCACCGCACCTTTGCCGCCGATCGACATTGCATCTTCAGAGAGGGTAGCCTGCAGTCGTCCCTGAGAAGCTTCGTGCAGCTGGGTAATCCAGCTGGCGTTTTTCTGTCCGCCGATTTGGACAGCATCAACTCCATCCGATGCAACTTGATTGCGCGTTAGCAACTGAGATTCTTGAGCGAAACTATCACTCAAGATCAGCGAGGTAGACAGTGAAGAGCTCATGCCCTGCATACGGGAGAAGTTGTTTTGCACTGTCGAAGTTAAATTGCCAGGCGCTACATTGGAATCCTGCGCGCCCAACACACGAGCCGGCGTCGTCTCGAGCAGGATCGTCTGGAGATCCGGGTGCATCGTCACCATCTCTTGCAATGAGATTGTCGGATAGGATGACATTGAGTCGATGGAGTGAGTCGCCTCACCGAATCTCGAGTCCTCAGGCATCACATTCATCGCAATGGACGGCATGTCGATAAACGAAACTGCGGACGCCGGCGGATCGGCAGTAATCGTGACACCGCCGTCGAAAGTGATACCGGCATTGGCGCCACCATTGATATAGACATTCTTTCCAATGGCACTGAAGTTGTTGGTCGGACCGTTAGCAGTAAAGCTGTTGAGATCTGCGAAAACCTGTCCACCAAGAGTGGCTGCGACGAAGATATTGCCGGTCGCTCCAGGAGTCATGGCGCTGACTGGAGGCGGAGGTGCCGAGCCTATGAATATACTGACGTCGCCACCGCCTACACCCGAAGTGAGCACACTGGACCCATTGCCGAACAGGATTGAGCTTTTCTTCGGGCTTTGTCCTTGAATTGTTATGCTTGCAGTTCCAGCCGGTCCATTAGAATCGGCACTTAGGGTTGCACCAGCACTCAGCTGGGTGAGGCCGGTCGTCGAAGTAATCGTGAGAGCACCATTGGATACAACAATATTGTTGAGTGTGAGATCACCATCTGCCGTCAATGTGAAATTACCGTTAGCAGAAGAGTCCAGCAGCAACAGAGGATTGCCGCCGTGTGAGACAAGATTGGCAGCGCCCGAAGAGATAACCTGTAGCTGTGGTGATTCGATGCTCAGCTCATCATTATTCGATCCGATGGCGCCACCACCTGAGGTGCTCAATGATACCGAATTAGACGAACTTATTCTCTTGCTGCTCAGAATATTGCCGGTTAGCGTTCGCAGAACGATATCACTGGTAGTGGTGGAATTACCCAATACTTTGATCAATACTATATCACCGGCACCGGTAGTCGTATCCAGTAAAATGGAGTTTGCCGAAGACAATCCGGACGATTCGAGAATCGTCGAGTTAGACGTCATCGTGAATGAAGTCGGTGAATTTGCTTTCTTCAGCATAACCGGATCGGTTCCGACGTTGAATATGTTGACCGCTCCGGAGGTAAACAACTGTAGATTGTGAGTGGCCACCCTGACAGCAGTTGCACTGGCGGTACCAGTACCGATACTGCCTGTACCACTACGCAAATCAACGTGCTCGGCACTAATTGCGTCGGTGCCACCAGCGATCACGTCCAGAATGTTGCCGGTCGAAAAGTTGTTGATGTTGACAATGCCTTTCTCTGGATCCGACGCCGTGATGGAGCCACCGATATTGATGTCGCCATCGGTTGTTTCAAGAGTGACGGAGGAAACTGCTGATATGTCGTCGGTTGTGAAAATCGTGCCCTCAGTTGAAAGCACAAATGTTTTTCCAACGGATGCACTATTAATAGTTATGGGATTGGTGCCAAAATTGTGCACTTTCACCGAACCAAGCGAAGCTATCTGAAGATTGGCGGTATTTAGATCGGCATTGATTGTCTTATCGTCGGCTGCAAGAGATACCGATGGTGCAGTAAGCAACCTGGTGGACAGGCGACCGGCACCGCCAACGGTGAGGGAAATCGTGCCCAATGCCGTTATATCATTCTTAATGACGATATCGCCTTTAGTAGCACCCGATGTCGACACGGCGAAATCCGATACTCGGCTGGGAAAATCTTGATGCACAGTGATGCCGCCCTGAGCATTCGAGGCGGAAAAGGACCCTGGAGTAGAGCCTGAAACAGAAACTTGACCACGAACGCCGTTTTTAGCTTGCTTCAATCCAATTTCCAAATCCTTCAGACGGTTGGAGCCGAGAGTAACCGAACCACCAACGCCGGCTCCGTTGGCGGCGCCAATCAGATCTCCTAATACCAACAAATTCCCCGAAGCGCTCTTACCAGCTCGCAATGTGAAGCTAGCGCCGTCTCCGTCCGAGTCGGTTGGACCAGCAATCAGCACAGAGGGATCTATCGTCAAGTTGCCACCATTCTCAACAGTGATAGCACCACCATCGGCGCCGCTCACATCGATCTGGAAAGTACTTGCGTCAACGCTTAGATCTGCCGAACTGTTGAGAGTATAGGAGAAATTGCCTCCCTTGCCGGTAGAACCCGACGCATCTACGGTCAACATTGATCCAGAACCAAGATTAATAACGGAGCCCTCCAGTATCACATCGCCACCATTGCCGGCGGCATCTTCCTGGACCGTCACCACCGTACTCGGCAGGTTGATGATTCCATCACCTGTTCTCAGACTGAGCACATGGGCGAAGGGCAACGCCGACGAAAAGGAGATAGAGCTTGCCGATCCGCCCGTTCTAAAGAAGACGATGTTAGCATCGATGTCTCCGACAACGATGTTGCCATCGAAAGCGCTTATAGAGAAGGTGCCACTGTCGATAGTGCCACACAAAACATTGACACCATCATGTGTGACCGCGCCGGACTGAATGTCGACGGAACCGAAATTGGAGCTTGAGGCTGCACCTGTGTCTATGTCGTCGACTGTGACGCCGTGACCTTTAACTATTAGAGCGCCAGACAAGCCTGACCCACCGGAGGTTTTGACTGAACCTAACGTAACACTGCCATTGGCATAGACTTCAACCTTTCCACCACTCAGTGATCCCGAAGTATCTATACTGACCTCATGACCGGCGGCATTGAAGTCAACCGATCCTGTTGTATTGCTTACGTCATCCAGAACATAGATCGGATCTTCGGTGCCGAGCGTGACTTCGTCAAAGCTGTAACCTGCGATCAGAATCAAGTTGCCGCCGTGGCCTGCTGATTCCAGTTTAATTGTCGTTGGAGCGCCGGTGTTGACGATACTGCCGGCTGACAACAGCGCCAGGTGACCGCTTGCTATATTTATGTCGAGTCCATTTAGATCGAGGTTGCCGACGCTGGAAGCGATCGTGCTTGAGTCCGCACCATTTACGGATAACGTGGTGCCGGGATTGCTATTCTCATGCTGATCGATGATACCGTTCTGGAGCAGGTGTTCCGTGTTGATGCTCATGGACGTATTGTTCGTCGGAAGATTGATGACTGAGCCTTGCGAGATCGTCATCGACCCACCATCATCAACCGCATTGAATACGACGGCATTGCCCTGGCCCGCATCCAGAGTTTGCGTGCCTCGCACCTCAAGATTGTTGGCGCCGCTCGAAGAAAAACTGATCGATCCCGTGCCGCCGCCGACACGATTAATGGTGCCGGTACCAGTCAAATCAAAATCGCTCGAGCTCGAAACAGCAACGCCGCCGGTTGAGTAAAGGGCGCTAATCACGCCATTGTTTGAAAGTTCGGGAGTATTGATCGCTATATCTCTGGCGGTGATCATACCGGCATTGGAAAGAACGCGAGCGTTGCTAGATGATAAGGTGTACTTGTTCGTTATGCTCGAGAGCGTAAATGAGTTAACCGTGGAGGTTCCGTTGGCGGTATAAATTCCGAAAAAGCCCTCACTCGATCCCGCTGTCGTAGGTACTTGAGCGGGCGGCACGGTCTGCCAGGGCTGATCGTAGGCCTGAAAAATAACAGTCGGAATGCTATTGGAGGCCGACCAGGTTTTCATTGCCTCGAAATACCATTTAGCCAGCGTTGTGTCAGCCAGAGCCGGAGCCGTAGACAACGGTGGCGCGCGAAGCCCTTGCGTAGGCCAGCCGGTCTCTCCAAGTCGCACCGGGATGGTGATATTTTGCGCCTGAAAGTCATTGCGGAGCGCAGTAAGGGTGCTGTTCATGCTGTTGGTCACAGCGGTGGTGAAGGTCGCTTGATCGTTTGGATTGGTGGAAAAGCTAGTCGGAAGATTGCCGTCGAAATAAGCATACATGTTTACATACATGTGGCTTTCCAAAGAGTTCAGCATGGTCTTCAATGCGCCTTGCAAAGGATTGCTGTTGTTGTTGACACCAGCAACCACATCCCATCTCTGCCGTGTTGTGATGGGCAAAGTCGCAGAAGAGAACATAGTCGAAGAACCTGCGGAGATCGGCGTACTGTCACGCAACGCCTTGGCCTGCGTGATCAATGTATTCAGCTGATTGAGCGAATTAGGTCCTACAATGGATTCGTTCAAGAGAATGATCTCTTTTACCGTTCCAGGATACAGCTGCGCTTGATTCAAGATGTACTGCACTTCTTGCATTGTGTCGGCGATAATGAATCCATCACCATTCACGCCCTGCTGAAAGACACCAGCTGATATTCCCAGGCCGACAGCATTGGCCGCCTGGATGTTGAACTTGTTGGAGCCGGCTGTAGCAGCGGTCGGACCGAAGAATTGCCCAGCAAAGTAGAATGACCCCTGCGAATACGTGGCGACATCTGTGTAGCCATCCGTCTTGAGCTGCTGCATCAACTGCGTCACAGTGCTGAGACTGTAGCCATCAAATTGAGTGACCTGGTTCCCGTTGACGAAAGAGCCGACATAAGGTTGAAAACCCAGGCCGATGATACCACCTATGGCACCAACCCCCATCGACAAAAAGTTGTCGGAGTTGAGGCGGACTCCTGATTGCACAAAGGTACCAGCCGCCGCTGTGCTTGTGGTGACAGGACCGCCGATCAAATTGAGCGTCGACATGCCTGTGGCGAGAAGATTGGTGAAAATCAGATCATGCCCAAAGGTAGGTTCGATGTCGATGGCACCGCCAGCAGTGCTAATGGATGCCGCACCATTGTCCGGCGAGGCGATGGTGAGAGAATTTAGTCCACCACCCGAGCTGACCGTGATCGCTGACGCCATGGTGGCGTCAATCTCGGCGCCATCGCCGAGGAAATTGAGCAGCGGGGCGCCGATGTTGACGGCAGCACCATCATTGACCGTCAACACCGCTCCGGCTGCAATTGAAACTTCACCACCATCTTCCTCGGAGGTGATTGTAACGGCTCCATTGGCACCCGGATTGAAGGTGAGAGACGATGCGAAAGCCACGGTATGGTCATCGTTGGCATCAAAGTTGATTTGTCCCGCGCCTCCGCCAGGGAGGGAGAACGACCCACCTCCGTCGATGGTCAAATCATCCCGGCTCTCAACCGTAATCTTGGCGTTCAGTTTGCTCGAACTGATATCACCCGAAACATGCAAACTAGAGGTCGGCACATCAATGTCGCCGCCGGCAGTTATCGTGCCTACTGTGACTTCCGGCGCGCTCAGAGTGACGTCTCCAGCGCTGGATATGTCACCACATACGATGCTGGAGCCGGCAAAGACCAACACGCCACCGAACAGAGCGGTGGGTGCGTTGTTTGTAAGATTTCCGATGGAAATCTTGCTATTAGCGGAAAGCGCTCCATCTCCAATCGATCCACCTGTGACCTGACCGAGCATGTCGAACGTAACCGGCGTGCCATTGCTTCCTGTGGACTGCACTGTCGAGATAGTTATTCTGCCGGCAACTCCGTTTCCGGGTCCACCATTGGCTACAATGTTGCCAAGCTCAATCGTGATGCCTGGAGTAGCAGGATCGGCGCCGGCACGTACGCTGACATCACCAGCGATGCCAGCGCTCGCGGTTGAGCTCGTTTGGATGGTCGACGCGGTGTTCAAACGCACAATTCCACCAACAACACCGTTCGCGACCGCAGCTAATACAACGTTGCCCCCGTCAATCGTGGAAGAACTAGTATCAATTATGGTGGCGGCATTGCTGGCGCTCAAGTCAATGCTTCCACCATTGCCAGCGCCGGGGCTAAAGTCGACCGTCGCAGACCCAGTTAATATTTTGGTGCCAGGAACAGTCGAAGTCTCAGGACCGAAACTAACGCTTACTTTTGCACCCGCCACCATGTATACATCGAATCCATTAGCGACAATTTGCGCAGTACTGTCGGCGATGATATCGCCATTGGCAAGAATTGCGACAGCCTCACCGAAGCTGTTAACACCTTGAATTTGAATGCCACCAGTCGTGTTGGCAAATGTTGGATCTCCGGTTACGCAATTGTCCCCGACCTTGAGTAGATCGGTGGCTGCATAGAAATGTTCGACACCAGCCCTGGTGTTTAAACTTCCGACAACCTGACCGACAGATCCATTGATGTTGCCTGCACCTGAGTAGATATTGAGTTTTTTGGAAAGATAGTCGCCGCCTTGAATAACAACGCTTGCATCGCCACTGTATGCAGCCGATCGTATATTGATGTCGCCAAAATTAGCTTCGAATACTCCTTGAGCGGCGTGCACATTGATGTCCGTGCTATTTGACGGCGAGAGCAGCTCTATGCTTCCTCGAGAAGCAGATATCAGACCTTCATTGTCAAAGTTGCCGGTTCCCGAAGACAACCTGATGCTCTCCTGAGCTTTGATGATTGGAGTTTGTTGATTACCAACTGATGTGATAGTGGCACCATTTCCGATACTGGTGCCCGCATCCAGCTCAAGAAAACCGTTGCTCGAAATGGCACCCTCATTCGAAATACGCTGTTCGGTCTTTACGGACAAAGTTAGCTGGCCGCCTTCTGAGTGTGACTCTCCGGTGCTCCCCTCTTCAGCCGAAATCAATCCACCAGCCCCGTTAATCAAGTTCTTTCCGGACAGCGTGATTTTAGTATTTCGCTCGCCAACGGACACCGCGTTTATGGAGCCATAATTGGTCAAGTCACCGCCGATCTGAACGCGTTCGTTGTGCGAGATGTAGTCGATCGCGGTAACACCCTTAGCAATGACCAGATCATCCACCTGTCGTGAAGCCGAGTCCGCCAGGCTGAAGCTACCACCGCACGCACCGCCTTGCGAATTGAGAATGAGGCTTTGTACTCCATCATTCGCGACCTGCGTAACTGCCAGATATTCAGCCGCAGTAGCTGTGTCACCGGCGCGAAAAGTTCGAGTTACGCCACCGACTGTAATGTCAATTGAATCAGCAGCGCGGAAAAGTTTTTTGCCAAGTACGACCGCTGATTCCGTCGAAGTAAGATCGAGATCTATCTGCTTCTGTGCAGCGCCGTCTGGAACGCCCAGACTGATCCTCGGCACAGTTTGTCCGTGGTCGGTCAGCGCTCCGTTTTCAGAATGATGCTTCCGTATTCCTTTATTTGATTAGGCGGAAGCGCCATTCTGCTGCTGTTCTACATGAACACGATTAGCAGAGAGCCGGTTCTCAGCCTTAGAGGTGCCATACAGCTGCTCCCGCCGCAATGCTCGCTCTTGCCGCGCGTTCTGCCGCAAAGACATGTCAGAATTGGAGAATCGTCCGCGACCCTTACCTGCATCAGTCGTGGCGAATGACGCGCGGGAGATGCTGGAAGGCGGATCCACCCTCCTGGCCGAGCGAGCCCCGTTATGGTCAGGACGCGCGTAGGCTGGTTGCCACTTATCCGCGGATATCAGACAGAACAACGACGTAAGCAGGACTGTTCGGCCAATCGGTTTAATCAAAGGTCGTTTCATGAGATTCTCCGCCCGAAGCGTGTTACCAGATGCGCTTAAATCGCAGCCCCGGACAGGTGCTCGGCGAGAGACAAGTGCTGCGAAGGCTCAAATTGTACTAGAAAGACCCGCCGGCAATGTGATTGCAGGAAGACCGGGCACGAGTACGCGATCCAAACACTAGAGCCAAGCGCTTCACAGGAAATGCGGGGACGAATCGTTAGCCGGAATTAAGGCAACGCTCAGGCCCGGGCAAGCTTGGCAGCGCTTCAAGGTCAACTACGTCCAACTTTCGATAGACAGCACGGAGGATAAATCAAGTGCCCGCACATCAATTGATAATTTGACCTGACTCAACTTCCCTCGACGCTCGGTGGATCTCTTGAAAGCAGCACTGGCAACTGCGGTGCCGCCCGCATGTTGTCCGATGATCGGTCAAGCCGTCAGTGGCGTTATCCAAGAATCAGACCTTTTGAACAGAGCGAACCGCGTATGTCCGCAAAGGTTTTGGCAAGGTTACGCGAGGCTTTTGATAATCACCGAGTTGATGCGCATATCGTACTGCAACCACAGTCAGTAAGCCAAGAAATGCGAAATGCACGTTAAGGACTGCTCCATAATAAACCATATAAACATAGTGAATCAGAATGTACAGTGGCAGGCTGAAAGCCGCTACCGTGGACCATGCAGCAAGGAGCAAGCTTCGATTTCCGTGTTTTCGCCCCTGTTCGATAATAATCGCAACTGCTGGAATCGTCAGTATCAAATCATATCCATGTGCGTGCGTTAGAAAGACGAAACCCAGTAGCATACCTATCGCAGCACCGATTTTCCAAAACCTCCGATCATTATTGAAGCGGCGCGCTAACATCGCTGAGCCCAAGACCGAAAGAAAAAATGCTACAACTGAAATCTGGTTCGCAATAGAGTGATTTAACTCCAATCGATAGAGCTGTCCTTTAAACGTAGGCATCATGTGAATCCCTACAATCTCCGGATGTTCGCTCATGTTGGAGAGAACATTGAAATAATTGGTCCACGCATCGAACCCAAATACAGCGGTCGAGAGACAGGCAATCAGCCCCAGTAAAGCCCCAATCAGACAGAGATAAGGAAACTTTTTCGCTCCAACGCAAAATCCGAAGAACCCAAAGAACTCGTGTGGCTTTATTAGAGTTAAGAGGCTCGCCACGGCAGCGTTGGAAGTCTTCGCCCGTTTGAGCCAAAAAAGAGAAAGACATAATCCAAGTAGTAAGAGAGGCGTTGGTTTATTGTGTCGAACGCATTCCACGAACGGCCCGGATAAGGCAGAAAAACAGATCAATAGAAGCGTGGCCCGGTTAGTTAAAGATAGTACGTCAGCAAGTATTAGTAACGATGCAGCTACTAAAGCAATGGCTCCAAATGTGCACAGATTACGGGCAGCCTTAGGAGGCAAGAAAGAGAGTGGTATTACTAAAGGCATTGCATAAGGTGGCTCAGCCACAAATACCACTCGGTCCGGCAATTGAAAGTGTTTCAGCGACTCTTTCCGAACCATGTCAGGTTTATAGACGTCGGCGCTTTTATGTTGTGCTATTAGCTTTGCAGCAGAATAGTAAGCGGGGAAATCACTGTAATTCAAGTACCCGTCGCCTGGAGGTTGCAGCACTAAAGCTGGTATCGAAAGCAACAGGATGGCAAACAAAAAATTGATTATTCGAAGTCTCACGATAATTCTCCTCGTCGTTTAAAGGAAGCGCCAACCTGGCGTCGATGCAATGCGCGCGACACATCGAGCCTTCGACGAGGCATCGAACCAGCGCCAACAGCGCTTTTCGATTGCCACACGTCGAGTGCAACAGAACGTCTCATTTCACTACTATCGTGCAACGCCAACATTGTTAGAGCCGGCAACGCACTCACTCATGTTCGAGCGAGGACAAATGAGAGATTCATTTTTTTGTGATCAAGAGATCAATTTCTGCAAAGGGGTCGGTCAACTTGCAGATTAGTGATGCAGTGTGACGAAAAACGGACGGGGCAATGGAAACCGTGTTTCACAACGCTGAAAGTGAGGTCTGAGCTGCATTACCGGCAGTGTGAAAATGCGAGACTCTAGTCAGAATCTGATTCAGTTTGAAACCAAAAGATACTACTGGCAGTATCAATAATGCGCTGCGGCTCCTCACGAGTACGGCGTTGGTTCCGTCCTACCTGTCCTAAGTTCGCAGAAATCTAGAAGAACTCGCAAAATGAAATTTGCCGCCGAAGAAGATGTTTTGCAGACCGCACGACAGTCGATTGAGAAGCTGAAGGGGCTGGAGCAGTGTATCACCCAGGTCGGCGGGACGGTGTCGGAATAGCTGACCGCTCTTTCTAGTAATACATCCAAACATCCTCCAGCGGCTTTGGATGCAGCTTCAGCGATGGAGTCTTCACCCAGCGAGCTATCTCATCGATATGAGCAAGTTGCTTTCGCGAATCAGAGCTGCCAATTTTCTTGTGATCGACTACGCTTTTGCCGGCACACCAGTTAATCACGTCTGCAACGAGTGTCTGAACGCGGTAAGGAAAGGACGGCAGCGAGAACCGACCGTTTTGAACAGACAGAAAGAAGGTCTTATCACGGAGGTACGGAATCAGTACTTCGATATCGTGCGGCGTCTTAACTGTTTTAATCAGTTCATTGTACGGATTAATTACCTCGGCTCCGCTGCTACCTTCTGGGACGCCTAGACCCTCATTATTGGCATACTGTGTTGCGTGAAAGTTAGGACAC